>SIBG01000036.1 GCA_009695305.1 Opitutus sp.
GCGGCGTGGCCGGTGGGAGGAGGCGATTGTGGCGAACACCGAGGCCATCGCCGCCGATCGCCGTTACCGCGAGGCCGCCGGCCGGCCGCTGAGTGGTTATCTCAACTACATGGGACACGATTATCACATGCTCTGCTACGCGGCGATGATGAGCGGCCGGGGCGCGCTGGCGGCGCAGACGATGCGCGACCTTTTCACGCGGATGCCGCCCGAATGGCAACGGGAGTCGAACACGGGCGACGGCTATTTCGCCATGCACTTCGACGTGATGAAGCGCTTCGGGAAGTGGGACGAGATCCTGGCGGAACCCGAGCCCATCGAAAAATATTTGCACGCCCGCGCCTGGCGTTTTCTGGCGCGCGGCATCGCGCTCGCCGCCCGGGGCGATCCGGTCGGCGCGCGCGCGGAGGAACAGGCGTTCGTGGCGGCGCGCCGGAAAATTCCGGCGGGGGCGGTTTATCGCAAGAATTCGTTGAAAGATATCATGGACATCGCCGCCGGGCTGCTGGACGGCGAGATCCTGATCCGCGAGGGCCGGATCGAGCCCGCGCTCACCGCGCTCCGCGAGGCCGTGGCGCGCGAGGATAAGTTAAAATACGCGGAGCCGCCGGCCTGGGCCCAGCCCGTCCGGCACGCGCTTGGGGCGGCGCTGATGCAACGCGGGCGGTTCACCGAGGCGGAGCAGGTTTATCGTGATGATCTCGCGCGCACCGCCGACAACGGCTGGTCGCTCTTTGGCCTGGCACGCAGCCTGCGCCTGCAGCCCAAGCATGACGCGGAAGCCGCGACGCTCGAGGCGCGTTTCAAACAGGTCTGGGCCAAGGCCGATCTGCAACTGACGTCATCCTGCCTCTGCCAGCCGGGCGAATGATCATCGCATGGCCGCCCCCGTCGTTCCCTCCGCCCAGCCGCCCGCCGAAAATGAGCGGGCGCGACTCGCGGCGCCGAGCGCCGCGGCGGCGGGTCTCGACGGTGTCGTGGTCGCGACCGCGCACGCCCTCGGTCGCGCCGGAATCGTCCGGGGGACGAAACTGCTGCTCGCAGTAAATCAAAAGGAGGGCTTCGACTGCCAGTCCTGCGCGTGGCCGAGCCCGGATGACGCCCGGCATGTTTTCGAGTTTTGCGAAAACGGCGCGAAAGCCGTGGCCGACGAGGCGACGACGCAGCGGATCGGCCGCGAGTTTTTCGCCGCCCACGCGGCGGCTGATCTCGCGGCGCAAAGCGACCATTGGCTCAATGCCCAAGGCCGGCTGGTCGAGCCGCTGGTGTGGCGCGCGGGCACAACCCACTATGCGCCGATCACGTGGGACGAGGCCTTCGCGCTCATCGCGGCGGAGCTGCACGCGCTCGGGTCGCCCGACGCGGCGGCCTTTTACACCTCGGGCCGAACCAGCAACGAAGCGGCATTTCTCTGGCAGCTGTTCGCGCGGCAGTTCGGCACGAACAATCTGCCGGACTGTTCCAATATGTGCCACGAGTCGAGCGGGGTCGCGCTGGGCGAAAGCATCGGCATCGGCAAGGGCACGGTGCAGCTGGAGGATTTCGAAAAGGCCGACGCGATTTTTGTCATCGGCCAGAACCCCGGCACGAACCATCCGCGGATGCTCTCCGCCCTCGAGGCGGCGAAGGCGCGAGGCGCCAGGATCGTTTCGATCAATCCACTGCCCGAGGTCGGCACCGAGCGGTTTAAGAATCCGCAGGATTTTCTGAACCCCCTCAAGGCGCTGCCGACGCTGTTCGGTGATGGCGCGCGGCTGGCCGATCTCTGGCTTCAGCCCCGGATCGGTGGTGACCTCGCGCTCTGCAAGGGGCTCATGAAGGAGCTGCTCGCGGCGGAGGACGCGGCGCCCGGCACAGTTTTCGATCACGCCTTCATTCGCGAACACACCCTCGGCTACGCGGCGCTCGTGTCCGATCTGCGGGCGACCAATTGGGAGGAGATCGTCGAGGCGAGCGGCGTGCCGCGGGAAAAAATTTGTGCCGCCGCCGAAATTGCCCGGGGCTCGAGGGCGACGATTTGCTGCTGGGCGATGGGCCTCACGCAGCAGCCCGCGGCGGTGGCGACGATCCAGCAGATCGTGAATTTCCTTCTCCTCGGCGGAAATCTCGGCCGGCCCGGCGCGGGCGTCTGCCCCGTGCGTGGGCACTCGAATGTGCAGGGCGACCGCACGATGGGCATCTTTGAGAAAATGCCCGACTGGTGGCTCGATCGCCTCGACGCCGAATTTGGCCTGAAGTCGCCCCGCGCGCCTGGGTTCGACACGGTGGACACCATTCGCGCGATGCACGACGGCCGGGTGAAAGTGCTGGTCGCGCTCGGGGGAAATTTTCTTTCCGCCACGCCCGATACCGAGTTCACGGCCGCGGCGTTGCGGCGCTGCACGCTGACGGCGCACGTGGCGACCAAGCTCAACCGTGCGCACCTCGTCACCGGCCGCACCGCCCTCATCCTGCCGTGCCTCGGCCGGAGCGAGCGCGATACCCAGGCGCGGGGTGATCAATTTGTCACGACGGAGGATTCCATGGGCATCGTCAATTCCTCGCGTGGCAAACTGGCGCCGGCGTCGGCGCAGTTGCGGAGTGAACCAGCGATCGTGTGCGGGATCGCGCGGGCAGTGTTTGGGGTGGGGCGGGTCTCCGACCCGCCCGCGGGAACGGAGAGCGCGAAAGGGCAGGTCAAAGACCAGCCCTACTGGTGCGATTTTGAGTCGAGCTACGACCTCATCCGCGACCGCATCGCCCGCGTCGTGCCGGGCTTTGAGGATTTCAACCGCCGGATCCGCGCGGGGATTATTCATCTGCCCAATGCCGTGCGCGATCGCCGCGAGTGGCACACACCGACCCGGCGGGCGAATTTTGTCGTCGCGCCGATTCCGCGCCCCGTGGTCGCGCCGGGGGAGTTCGTGATGATGACGATCCGCTCGCACGATCAGTTCAACACCACGATCTACGGCCTCGACGATCGCTACCGGGGCGTGTTCGGCGGGCGGCGGGTGGTGTTCATGCACGCCGCCGACGTCGCGGCGCTCGGCCTGCAGCAGGGCCAGTTGGTCGACCTGACCAACCGCCATGATGGCATCGAGCGCGTGGCGCGGGCGTTCATGGTCGCGCCCTACCGCATCCCGCGTGGCGGCGTGGCGACTTATTTTCCCGAGGCGAATGTGCTGGTGCCGATCGGCAGCGTTGCGGCCAAGAGTAACACGCCGACGAGCAAGTTCGTCGTGGTGACCATCGCGCCGTCGCCCGCCGCCGCCTACCCGGGTCCGGCGGCGGCGGGGCGATGAGCCGCGGGCGCTCGCGTTGGAACGATTTTGTGCTAGGGTTGGTCCCAGCAGTCACCATGACCACCTTCCGGATTTTACTAACCATGGGTCTCGTGCTCGCCGGGGCCGGGCGGCATCCGGCCATGGCCTTCGGCCTCGGGGCCGCGGCGATCCGCACGACGGTGATGTTTTTCGAACCGGAGAAATTCACCGACGTGCGCGACGGTTATCAGGGCTCCGACGCCGGGCGCGACGCCACGCTCGCCGAACTCAAAAAATTTATCATCCAACGGGCGGCCCGCCATCTCGCGCCCGGTCAGAGGATCACCATCACCGTCACGGACCTCGATCTGGCGGGCGATTTCGAGCCGTGGCGTGGGCCGCAGTTCGACGACGTCCGCATCGTGAAAGATCTTTATCCGCCGCGGATCAACCTGGTGTTTCAACTGACCGATGCGGAGGGTCGCGTGGTGAGCCAGGGCAAGCGCGAGCTGCGCGACCTCGGGTTCATGATGAAGCTCTCGATCAATCACCACGATCTGCTCCGCCATGAGAAGGATTTGCTGGAAGACTGGCTGCGCGCGGAGCTGGGCCCGGCGAACAAGGGCTAACCTCGTGCCGTCCCGCCTGGTGGTTTTTTCCCCAGTGTGACCCCGACTTTCGCCGACTCCGCCGCGCGCCTCGACAAGTGGCTTTGGGCGGTGCGGGTCTTCAAGGCCCGCGCACTTGCGACCGACGCCTGCCGCACCGGGCACGTCGAAGTCAACGGCCGGCCCGCCAAGCCCGCGCGGGCCGTGCGCCCGGGTGAACTCGTGACCGTGCGACAGGGAATCATCACGCGCACGTTCCGCGTCGAGGCCGCGCCGCGGGCCCGGGTGGGCGCGAAGCTGGTGGCGGAATTTTGCACCGACCTGACGCCGGACAGCGAATTTGAGAAGTTGCGCGAGCAACGCCGGCAGCACGTGCTGGCGCGCGAGCCGGGCAGTGGCCGGCCGACCAAGCGTGAGCGGCGGGAGATCGACGGTTTCTTTGGCTGACCGGTTTGGCGTCGACGTCGCCGGCAGCGCGTGCGAGACACGCGCCCGACGCGAACCCGGTATGAACGTATTTTCCAAATTCGAAACCGAGCTTTCGGTTCGCCCCGACGATATCGATCTCTACCAGCACGTTCACTCAACGCGCTACCTCGACTATGTGCTGGCGGCGCGGTTCGAGCAGATGGAGAAGCACTACGGGATGTCGATGCAGGCGTTTGCCGACCGCGGACTCGGTTGGTGGATGACATTGGCGACGATCAGCTACAAACGCCCGCTCGGCTGGGGCGACCGCATGGTGGTGCGCTGCTGGGTCGTGCAATTCACGGAGACGGGCTGCCGGGTGGCATTCGAGATCGAGAAGTTGCCGACCGGCAAACGGGTTTGCGACGGCCGTTGCGACTACACGCTGGTCGCGCTCGCCAGCGGCCGGGCCACGCCGCTGCCGGAGGACGTAAAGGCCAAGTATTCGATCTAAGAATAGCCCCGCAGAGAATTTCCTTGCGTTAGTCGGCTTCCAGCGTGTCCTAGCGCCTCGATCGTTAGAGAAAGCGTTAGGTGACAGTATCTGGTGAGTCGTTGGCTGAGCGTTTGGCTTAAGTGATGATTTCGAAACCCGCGTTGGGAACGGACTGGCAGCAGACGAAGGATCTACGAGACATCACATGAGTAATTCCAAACTATACGTTGGCAACCTGTCGTTCAAGACCACCGAAGACGAGCTCCGCTCCGCTTTCGGCCAATTCGGTGCAGTCACCGATGTTTACGTCGCCATGGACAAGATGACCGGCCGCCCCCGCGGTTTCGCGTTCGTCACCATGGGCACGGCTGATGAGGCCAAGGCCGCATCGGAAAAGCTGAACGGCACCGATCTCGGCGGCCGTCAATTGACGGTCAATGAGGCTCGTCCGAAAGAAGAGCGCTCTGGCGGCTTCGGCGGCGGCGGCGGTGGTCGCGGCTTCGGCGGCGGCGATCGCGGCGGCTTCGGCGGCGGCGGCGGTGGCCGCGATCGCGGCGAGCGCCGTTACTAATAAGTCGTTCTAACGAACCAAGTTTTTCGAGGGACGGAGCTCCTTTGGGGCTCCGTCCTTTTTCTTTTCTCCGCCCGCCGGGGCCTTCACTTTGCTTGTCATTCTGAGCGAGGCGAAAAATCCAGCCGGAGGTTCGATCCTCCTCAATGCCACGAGTGTCCCCTGGGATTCTTCGCTGCGCTCAGAATGACCAACCAAGCCAGCCATGCCTTTTAAAGCTCTTCACCTTTCCGATCACGTGCTCCGCGGCGTCCAAGCCGCCGGTTATACCGATCCCACGCCCATCCAACTCCGCGCCATCCCGGTCGTCCTCGGCGGCGGCGATCTCATCGGCTCCGCGCAAACCGGCACGGGCAAGACCGCGGCGTTTGCGCTGCCCATCCTCACGCGTCTCGGTCACCACGGCCGGGTGCGCGTGCTCGTCCTCGAACCCACGCGCGAACTCGCCGCGCAGGTCGAAACCTCCTTCCGCGATTTTGCGCGGTTCACCGACATCCGCGCCGTCGCCATCTTTGGCGGCGTCGGCTACGGTCACCAGCGCACCGAGCTCAAGCGCGGCGTCGATATCATCGTCGCTACGCCAGGCCGCCTGATGGACTACCTCAAGGAGGGCACGATCAGCCTCCGCGATATTTCGATTCTCGTCCTCGACGAGGTCGACCGGATGCTCGACATGGGCTTCCTGCCCGTCGTGAAGGACATCATCGCCCGCTGCCCGCGCGATCGGCAGACCCTGTTTTTCTCCGCAACCGTGCCGCCCGAGATCGCCGCCGTCGCCTCGTTCGCGCTGCGGAACCCAACGCGGGTTGAGGTCGGCGTGAACCGTTCGATCAACGAGTCGGTCAAGCACGCGCTTTATCCCGTGTCGTTCGAGCAGAAGTTCGACCTCTTGGTCGCGCTGCTGGAGAAGACCGACTTCGACAGCGTGCTCGTATTTTCCCGCACCAAGCACGGGGCCGACAAGATTGCGCGCCGCCTGAAGGCGGCCAATCACTCCGTCGCCGTCCTCCACGCGAACCGTTCGCAGAACCAGCGCATCGAGGCCCTCGCCGGCTTCAAGTCTGGCAAATACGAGGTGATGGTCGCCACCGACATCGCCGCCCGCGGCATCGATGTCGCCGGCATCTCGCACGTCATCAATTACGATGTGCCGGAAAAGCCTGAGGACTACGTCCACCGCATCGGCCGCACCGGCCGCGCGCAGGCCGTGGGTGATGCGTTTACCCTCGTCACGCCGGAAAACGCGAACGACATCCGCGACATCCAGCGCTTCATCGGCGCAAAGATTCCCGAGCTGCGCCTCGAAGGCTTCGAATACAAGGCCTTCGCCCCGCGCGCCGTGCAGCCCGAGCAGCAGCGTGGTCGCGGCAGCCTCCCCGGCCAGATCCGCCACAAGGGCAGCTACAACCGCTATCGCGGCCGGCGCTGAGCGGTAGGAGCGGCTTTACGCCGCGAGGCCTGTCGTCCACGTGTAGGAATCGCGGCCTAAAGCCGCTCCGACAAAATGACTTCCCTCGCCGCCGTCGAAAAACACCTGGCCGCCCTGCGCGCGTGCGACCGCTGTCCGCGGATGCACCAGCCCGTGGTGGTCGGGCGCGCGACGGCGAGCAAGGTGCTGCTCGTCGGCCAGGCGCCGGGCGACAAGGAGCCGAAGCTCGGCCGGCCGTTTGCGTGGACGGCGGGCAAGACTCTCTTCAAGTGGTTTCATGGCTCGCTCGGCTGGACCGAGGACGAAGTGCGCGACCGGATTTATTTTGCCGCCGTGTGCCGTTGCTTTCCCGGGAAACGCCCCGAAGGCGGCGACCGCGTGCCGGCGCCCGACGAAATTGCGAACTGCTCCGCGTGGCTCGAGCGCGAATTCACGCTGCTGAAACCGCAACTCGTGCTGCCCGTCGGCAAGCTCGCGATCTCGCAGTTTCTCGGCGAACGCCCGCTCATCGCTACGATCGGGAAAAAATTCGAGATCGAATATCACGGCCACGCGGTCGACTGCATTCCGCTGCCCCATCCGAGCGGCGCGTCGCCGTGGCATCGGATGGAGCCGGGGAAGACGCTGCTCAACCGCGCGCTCGCGCTGGTGGCGAAGCACGAGGTGGTGCGAGGGTAGGGCCGGTCTGTGACCGGCCTATTCGCGCGGTGGGGGTTCGGACCGAGGACGGGTCAGAGACCCGCCCGTCCTCAATTCACCCGATTCCACACCGCTTCGCCCAACACGGCCGCTCGTGCGATTCTGGCCGAGGTGCTGCGCATTTCCACCATCCCTTCGGGGCTGCAAAACGCGGCGTGGCAGGTGCAGATGAGATTGGGCGTCGCGGCTTCCTCGGCGGTGCGGAGTGGCTCGGCCTCGACGACGTCGAGGCCCGCGCCGGCGAGATGACCGGCGCGCAGGGCGGCGAAGACGGGCGCTTTCTTCACGATGTCGCCGCGCGCCGTGTTCACCAGAAATGAGCCCGGCTTCATCCGCGCGATTTCCTTTTCACCGATCATGCCGCGGGTCTCGGTGGTCGAAGGGCAGTGAATCGAGACGAGATCGGCCACGCGCAACAGTTCGTCGAGCGTGTTCACCCGCGCCACGCCCACCGCTTTTTGCACCCCGGACGGCACGTAGGGGTCATAGAAGACCACGCGAAAGCCCAGCGCCTTGGCGCGCAGCGCCGTCGCGGTGCCGATGCGGCCAAGGCCGACGAGGCCGAAGGTCTGCGTGCTGAGGCGGCGCATCTTGTGTTGGGTGGCTATTTTCCAACCGAGCCGTTTCGCCTCGGCGTCGAGCGGGAAGAGCTGCCGGTAGAGCGCGAGCGACAGCGCGATGGCATGATCGGCGACTTCCTCGGTGCCATAGTCGGGCACATTGCAGACGGGAATGCCCGCCTGGGCGGCGGCGGTGGTGTCGACGGTGTCGAAACCCACGCCGTTGCGGATGATCGCACGGCAGTTTTTGAGTCGGGCAATGATCCCGGCGTCGACCAGCGGCCCGTGCCAGAGGATGATCGCGGTGGCGTCGAACACCTCGGCGGGAAAGGGGGAGTGGTAGTCGAGCCACAGGGTTTTTACGTCGGCGGCATCGGCGACGATGGGCGTCTCAATCGTGGCGGCATGGTCGGTAAACCGGAATTCCTTGGGGCAGAGAATGGCAACGAGCGGTTTGGGCATGGAGAAATCCTTTGACCATGGATTACACGGATGGCACGGATAGCGGGAAGCCTTATCCGTGAAATCCGTGCTCAAATATCTGCTGTGTTTTGGATTGGTCGCCGTGGTGGCGGCGCCCCGGCTGTGCGCCCAGCGCGAAAAGCTGCCGCCCGAGGATCTCGCGTTCGTGGAAAAAACCTGGCCCGAGGCCAAGAAGACCACCACGGGCATCCGTTACATCGTCCTCCAGGAAGGCCGGGGCGAAAGGCCGAAGCCCGGCGACAAGGTCGGCGTGCTTTACGTCGGTCGCTTGCTCAACGGCACGGTGTTCGACCAAGCGCTCGACCACGAGCATCCCTTCGCGTTTCGCGTGGCGCGCCAGGCCGTGATCGATGGCTGGGATCAGATTTTACAGCTGATGAAGCTCGGGGAAAAGCGGCTGGTCGTCATCCCGCCCGAGCTGGCTTACGGCACGCGCGGTCAGCCACCGAAGATCCCGCGCAACTCCACGCTCGTATTCGAAATGGAGCTGATCGAGATCAAGCGGGACTGAGCTGGGAGGGTTGGGCGTCAGGTTCCGACCCTCGGGTTGATTGCCTTGGGGCACGGGCCCCGTCTCTGCGCTTGGATTCGGTCCGGCGTTCCGTAGCTTCGGCGAATGACAACGTGTTCCTGGCGGGTGGGACTGGTCGGCGTGGCCGGGCTTTTTTCCGCCCTCGTCCTCGCAGCCTCCGCCCCGGTCACGCTCCCCGGTCTCCAGCGTGATGGCTCCGTGCTGTTGCCCAACCAGTGGTCGCTGCGACCGGTCGGCACGCAAATTCCTGTCGGGGACTTCCCGGTCAATCTCGCGCTGCACCCCGGCGGCGTGTTCGCGGCGGTGCTGCACAGCGGCTGGGGCCCGCACGAGGTGCGCATTCTCAACGTGCAGGCCGGCCGCGTCGTTTCGCAGGTCGCGCTCGAGGAGTCGTTCTACGGACTGACGTGGTCGCCTAACGGAAAAAAACTTTTTGCCAGCGGTGCCGGTCAAGAGGTGATCCACGTGTTCGATTTCGCGGACGGCCTCCTGTCGGCGCACCACGAGTTGCGGCTGCGACCGGAAACCGAAAAAGGTGTGCCCGCCGGCCTGGCGGTTTCGGCCGACGGCAAAGCGCTCTACATCGCCGAGAGCTGGGGCCAGCGGGTTGAAAAAATTTCCGCGACGGATGGCCACATCTTGTGGATGCGCGCGTTTGCGCCCGTGCAAGGCACGAAGGAGATGATGCCGGAGGGCGATCGCATCAGAGCCGGCTTCGATCCCGGTGCGCCGTTTCCCTACACCTGCCTGCCGGACGAGAAACACCACCGCGTGTTCGTGACGGCGTGGGCGAAGTCCGCCGTGTTCGTGCTCGATGCCAGGACTGGCGCCGACCTCGCGCGCTGGCCCGTTGGCGCGCATCCCAACGAAATGGTGCTCGCCTCCGACGGCCGGCTGTTCGTCGCCGAGGCCAATCAAAACTCCGTAAGCATCGTCGACACCGCGACCGGTCGCGTGAGTGAGACGCTCACGGCCTCGCTGTTTCCCAATTCGCCGAACGGCACGCTGCCCAACAGCCTCGCCCTCACCGCCGACGAAAAGACTCTTTTCGTCGCCAATGCGAACAACAACAACATCGCGATCTTCGACGTGGCGACGGCCGGCAAGGCGGCCGCGCTCGGGTTCATTCCGGTCGGCTGGTATCCGACCAGCGTGCGCGTGACGCGCGACGGCCGCCAGCTCGTCGTCGCCAACGGCAAGGGCGTCAGCTCGGCGGCGAATCCGCGCGGGCCGTTCCCCGGCACGCCGACGCCGCGCGATCTGCAGGAATATATCGGCGGCTTGATGCGCGGCACGGTCGCCCTCGTCGATTTGCCCGCGGCGGCGAAGCGCGCGGAGCAATTCGGCGCGTGGAGCAAGACCGCCTACGAGTGCAGCCCGCTCACCGCGAGCCTCGCGCCACGCGGGGCGCGTCCCGCGGGCAATCCGATTCCCGCAAAACTGGGTGACGCCTCGCCGATCAAGCACGTGATCTACATCGTGCGTGAGAATCGCACCTACGATCAGATTTTCGGCGACGTGCCCGAGGGTAACGGCGCACCAGCGCTGTGCCTTTTCCCCGAAAAGATCACGCCCAACGCGCACGCGCTCGCGCGGGAGTTCGTGCTGCTCGACAATTTTTTTGCCGATGGCGAAGTCAGCGCCGACGGCCACGAGTGGACGATGGGTGCCTACGCGACCGACTTCGTCGAAAAAATGTGGCCGATGAGTTACGGCCACAAGGTGTCGAAGAAGCACGAGTATCCGGCGGAGGGCCGCTACCTCGTGGCCGCGCCGTCCAACGGCTATCTCTGGAACCGGGCCGCCGAGGCCGGCGTGACCTATCGCTCCTACGGCGAATTTACGTTCGACGGTCGCGGCACGCCGCGAGAACCCGCGAAGGCCGCGATTCCCGTGCTCAAGGGCCACGTCGACGAACTTTACCCGTCGTGGACCAACGAGGTCACGGATCAATTCCGCGCCGATCGCTTCATCGCCGAGCTCGCCCGCTTCGGGCGCGAGGGCGACATGCCGCGCCTGCAAGTTCTGCAACTGCCCAACGATCACACGTTCGGCACCCGCAGCGGCGCCCTCACGCCGACCGCCCTCGTCGCCGATAACGACCTCGCCCTCGGCCGCATTGTCGAGGCCGTGAGCAAATCGAAATTCTGGGCCGACACCGCGATCTTCGTGCTCGAAGACGATACGCAAAACGGTCCCGATCACGTCGACGCGCACCGCATGCCCGCCTTCGTTATCAGCGCGTGGACGAAGCGGCACCATGTCGACTCCACGCTCTACTCGACCACCAGCATGTTGCGCACCATCGAGCTCATTCTCGGCCTCCAGCCGATGTCGCAATACGATGCCGCGGCGATGCCGCTGTGGGAATCGTTCGCCGACCAAGCCGACCTTACGGCCTACGCCGCGCGGCCCGCGAATGTCAGCCTCACCGAAAAGAATTCCGGCCTCGCGTGGGGGGCCCGCGAGTCAAACCGGATGGATTTCTCGGCGCCCGACAAGGCTGACGACATCAGGCTCAACGAAATCGTCTGGCGCAGCGTGCGGGGCGCGCACTCGCCAATGCCCGGTCCGGTGCGCGCCGCCTTCTTCAAGGCGCACCCTAAGACGGATGTCGACGATTAGAAGGCGCCCCGCGCCCGTCCGCCCTACTTCATCATCTCGGTCAGCAGCGGCTGGATCGCCTCGGCCCAGAGCTGGTAGCCAGCGGCGTTCGGGTGCAGTTGGTCGGGCATGATGGCGAAGGGGATCTTGCCGTCCTGCCCGACGAACCGTTCGCCGATGTCGAGGTAGCGGACGTGGGTGCCGTCGTCGAGTTTGGCGAGTTTGGCATTCACGGCGTTGATGACCGCGGTCCTTTTCGTGGCGTCGGCGATGGCCTGCTCGGTCACGAGGCCCTGCGCATTTTTTCGCGCGCCCCGCGGGAAAATCGCGAGGAGCAGCACTTTGGTTTCGGGAATCTTGGCGCGGATCAGTTCGACGATTTTCTTGTTGGCCGCGGTGATTTCCTCGGCGGAATGGGCGCCGGTGTTGTTGGTGCCGAGCATGAGGACGACCGCCTTGGGGTGGACGCCGTCGAGTTCGCCGTTTTCGATGCGCCAGATCACGTGCTGCGTCTGATCGCCGCCGATGCCGAAGTTCGCCGGCCGGAGCACGCCGTAATAATGATCCCAGACATGCGGCGCCCGGAGCCAGCCCTCGGTGATTGAATCACCCAGGAACAGCACATCCATCGGACTTTTCCCGCGCGCCAGGAAGGACGCGTGCATCCAGCGAAATTTGCCCGAGGGGTCGTTCTTTTCGAGGGCCGCGGCGGCGTCGGGTTTGGGGGCGGGCGCGGCGGCGACCGGGGCCGCGACGGCGCCGGCCGGAGCGGGCGTTTGGGTGCGGCCGAGTGGGAGCATCGCCACGAAGGCGAGGAGGAGGAGGGATTTTTTCATGGGGGACGGAAAGTCGAAGCCAGCGGGACCGCGGAGTCGAGCGCAAGGTCGGGCCCTACCTTTTGCGCTGCGCCAGGAGACTATCCGCCGTGTAAAGCGCGAGGCCGGCCCAGATGAACGCGAAGCTCGTCGCGCGCTCGCGCGAAAACGCCTCGTGATAAACCCACACGCCGAGCGCGAGCTGCACGGAGGGCGCGAGGTATTGCAGCAGGCCCAGCGTGGAGAGCCGGATGCGCCGCGCGCCAAATGCGAAGAGCAGCAACGGCACGGCGGTGATCACGCCGGAGCTAAGCACGAGCACGTGTTGCGAAAAACTGACCCGCCCCAGCGCCCCCGCGCCCGTGTGGTGCTGCCAGAGGAGAAACGCCACGGCGAACGGCGCGAGCAGCAGCGTCTCGACCGTCAGGCCGGTGAGCGAACCGAGCCGCGACTGTTTCCGCATCAGGCTGTAGCCGCCCCACGTGCCCGCGATGACGAGCGCGATCCACGGTGGGCGGCCGAGTTGAAAAATCATCACCGCCACGCCCGCGGCGGCGAGCGCGATGGCGGCCCATTGCAGGCGCCGCAGCTGCTCGTGCAGCACGAAGCGGCCGGCCGCGACGTTGACCAGTGGCACGAGAAAATAACCGAGACTCGTCTCGATCACGTGGCCGGTGTTGACGCCCCACACGTAGACGAGCCAGTTCGCCGTGAGCAGCGTGGCGCTGAGAAAATTTGTCCGGACGGCGCGGGCCGAGCTGAGCGCGGCGCGGACTTCCCCGCCGCGGCCCTGCGCGCCGAGCAGCCCGAGCACAAACACCAGCGACCACACGTGCCGGTGGGCGATGAGTTCGAGGGGATTGATGGCCGAGAGCTGCGTCCAATAGAGCGGCACCAGCCCCCACAGAAAATAGCAGAGCGTGGCGGCCAGGGCCCCCGCCTGCGCCGAGGATCCGGCGGGGGCAACGACGTTCGGGCCGGCCGGGGAGGATGGAGTGGGCGCTGACACGCGATGACGTTCGCCGGGCGGAGACCGGCGTCAACACGGGCGCGGCCCGGGGCCGTCACCACGCGGCACCGTGCACCGGCGCGACTTATTTCTGCGCGGCGCTGGTGAAACCGTATTGGACGCGAAACTCGGCGATCGCCTGCGGGCGCGCGGCGTCGGCTGTCGTGCCCTGGGCGACGAGTTCGGCGGTGCGTTTTTCCACCCAGCGCTGCTTGAAGCTTTCCTCCAAGTCGCTCGCGAGGGCGGAGCTGTCTTTGGGCTTGGCCGTTTTTTTCGAATGCAGACAGCCGGCGGACAGCACGGCGGCGAGGAGCAGGCAGGGAAGGAGGAGGCGTTTGAGCATGGCGGAGGTGGGAGGGGCGAACGTGGCGGCGGGTTGGGCCGACCGCGAGGGAAACTTTTGGTTTCGCGCTGGATGGAAAATTCGTTTTGCTGTCGCCCATGAGTGACGAGCAACCCCCCCCGCCCCCCGCGCTGCGTCTGAAACCGCGCTTAAACACCGGGACGGAAGCCGCGCCCGCCGCCCCCGCCACTCCGCCCGTGTCTGCTCCGCCCGTGTCCGCCCCACCGGCCGCGCCGGTCGAAGAGGTCCCCCAAATTCGTTTCAAGCCGCGGCTCACCGCCGAGCCCGTCGCGGCGCCCGCCGCCGCCGAACCCACGCCGCCAACACCCGCATCCGCTCCGACGCCAGCACCGATCGCGGAGGCCGCCCCCCCGCCGCCAGCACCAGCCCCAATCGCCGCGGAAAGCGCTCCACCGGCGGAAGGTCAACGCGTCCGTCTGAAACCACGGGTCAACCCCGCCGCCCCGGCGACTCCGCCCGCCGAAGCTGCGGCACCGCCCCTTCCTCCTCCACCCGCGCCCCCGCCGCCGCCGCCCCCCGCGGCTGAAGCCGAAGCTCCTGCGCCCGCCGCTGCGCCCGCGGCCGAGCCAGCAAAATTCAAGTTCAAGCCGAAGGTTCCCGGTGCCCCCGCGCCCGCTGGTGCTCCGCCACCACCACCATCCGCGGCTGGTGCGCCGCCCCGCCCACAAACTGTCCCGCCGATGCCAGTGCCCGGGGCCGCCGCCCCCGCGGCGGAAGGCGCCGCCAAGGCCCCGCCGCCATTCCCCGTGATCGCACCACCCACGACCGGCACGACCACGCCGCCCATGGTGGTTGCCGCCGCCACGGCGCCGGCCGTCGGAAAACCACCGATCACCAAGAAGGTTCCGCTTTGGAAAAAGAAAGGATTTCAAATTGGTGCGCTCGCCGCCGTGCTCGTGCTGGGCGCGGGTGGGTATTTTGCCTTCTCGAAAATGTTTGCCCCACCGCCCCCGCCGCCCGTGGTGAAGGCCAAACCCGCCACACCCGCCAAAGCGGCTCCGCCCACCGCGGCGCAGGCCGCCCTGGCGGACAAAGTTGCGGCAACGCCGCCCGCGGCGGCCGCTCCGCTCACGCCGTCGGACACGTTGAACAACCTCGCCCACGCGCCCGTCAACGCGATTAACAAGGCCAAGAAAGTCGCCGATGCGCGCGGCGGCAGCGATGCGGTGGATGGCGTCAATGCACTCGCGGCCGGCGATCAACCGGCGGAGAAGGGCGAGCCTGGGGCGCAAAAATCCGCCGCTCCCGTGGTCAAGACCATCACGAAGACCACGCTGGCGCCCGGTCTCACCGGGACGACCACGGACGTGGAGGCCGCCAGCGAAGCCAGCCCGGCGTTTCGTTCGTTTGTCGCCAACGCAAAAATCAGCGGGGTTTTTCAAGGCACCCCGCCGCGCGTGATGATCAACGGCCGTCTTGCGCGCGCTGGTGAAAACGTTGATCCCAGCCTCGGCATCGTCTTCGACGGACTCGATCCGGAGAAGAAACAGATTATCTTCAAGGACAAGACTGGCGCGATCGTCATGCGCCGGTATTGAGCGCCGCCGCCGTGGGCGGTTGGGCGGGCGCCCGTTACTTCGCCAGCACGGTGTCGCGGATGCCCTTGAGCAGCGTGGGGTCGAGCGCGATGCCGAGCACGCCGTTCACCACAAACTGAATGCCGATGCACAGGATGAGGAACCCCATCACCTTCGAGAGCGCGTTCATGCCGAGCACGCCGATGACGAGCACGACCCGCTCCGAAAGCCGCAGCGTGACATAGGTGATGATCGCGACGACGAGGATGCCGAGGATGATGGCGAGGTAGTCGATCCAGTGGGTGGCGAGCGAGGTGAAGCCGATGGTGACCGCGATCGCGCCGGGGCCGCTGAGCATCGGCATGGCGAGTGGCGAGAACGACACATCCCGCTTTGCGCGCGCCTCCTCGTGGGCGCGATCGTTGGTGGTGGGATCGCGCGGTGGGCCCATCAGCATGGTCGAGCCGATGCCCGCCACCAGCAGGCCACCCGCGATCCTCAGTCCGGGGATCGACAGTCCGAAAAATCCCATGATGAACGTGCCGCCGACGAGGAAACTCACGAGGATGATCACCATGTAGAGGCACGCCATCCGCAGTTGCTGCCGCCGCCGCTCATGCGAGTCGCCCTCCGTGATCGCGAGAAACGTGGGGGCGGAGGCGAGCGGGTTGATCAGCGGCAGCAGCGCGACGATGGTGCCGAGGATGAGTTCCCAAAAATGACCGACGTTGGACATCAGCCGATGATCGTCCCACCACCCGAAAAACTCAAGGACGCACCGCCCGCGTTCACCACACGTCGACCGGCCCCTTTGGCACGGGGATCGAGCAGTGGGCGCCGGCCTCCGCGCCGGGCATGAACGATGCGATCAGCGGCGCGGGCGCGAACTTTTCCAACAGCTCCCCGCGCTCGTCGCAAAACTGCGCGCGCCAGGCGAAAAACTCCGTCAGCGCGGCCTCGAAGTCCGCCCGCGAGGTGATGGTGATGATGCGGTGTTTGAACGGCTTCGCCGGACCAAACCGTTTCGCATACCACGGGGCGACCTTGCGGAAAAGTTTGGCGCCGTGCTCCTCGCCGTAGAATTCGACGTAGCGTTCGAAGTGCCGCCGCAGCACGCGCACGCGCTCGGCGAAATCCGGCTCGGGCAGCAGTTCCCCGGTGCGCAGGAGATGCTCGGTCCGGCGAAAAATCCACGGATCGTAGAACGCACCGCGGCCAATGCTCACGCCGGCGCAACCCGTCGCGGCGAGCATGTGCTGCGCCGCGGCGGGCGTGGTGACGTCGCCATTGCCAATCACGGGAATCTTTTTCACCGCGGCGACGACGGAACGGATGCCGGCAAGATTTACGCCCCCGGAAAACCCCTGCGCGCGCGTGCGGCCGTGGACGAAGATGGCCGCGACGCCGACGTCCTCCAGCACGCGGGCGAGATCGGGCGCGGTGAGATTGTCGTCGTCCCAACCGAGGCGCATCTTGGCGGTGATCGGGATCTTCACCGCCGCGATCATGCCCCGGACGAGGGCGGCGGTCTTATCGAGCTCGGTCATCATGGCGGAGCCGCCGCCGATCTTGACGACCTTCTTCACCGGGCAGCCCATGTTGATATCAACGCCCTGCGCGCCGAGCGCTTCGCACATGACGGCGGCATCGCGCATCTCCTCCGGCACGCTGCCAAAGAGCTGAATCGCCATCGGCCGGTCCGCGGGCGACGACGCGACGAGCTTGAGCGCGGTGCGGTTGCGCTCGAGGAGCGAGCGGGCGTTGACGAGGTCGGTGGTGGCCCAGCCGAGCCCGCCGAGTTCGCGCACGGTGAGCCGCATGGGCAGGTTGGTGTAGCCCGCGAGCGGCGAGAGAAAGAGATTCGACGAAAGCTCGTGGGGTCCGAGGCGCATGGGCCGGACACAAGCGACCATTCCCCGGTGCCGCAACTCCCGCGACTTGAAACCTAGTCGGTTACAAGTCGCGGACGGAGGGGCGGCGGGCGGGCGGGGGGTCGGTTCGCCCGGCAAATTCAGCCCGCGGCGAGGGCGGACTTCATCCGGCGGAGCGCTTCGGTCAACGTGGCGCGCGGGCAGCCGAGGTTGATCCGGACGTAGTGGCCCGGGGGCGCGCCGAACGTCGCGCCGTCACTCAGGCCCACGCCGTGTTTTTCGAAATGCGCGGTGGGATCGGCGAGGCCGAGGGCGGAGACGTTGAGCCACGCGAGATAGGTCGCTTCCATCGGCGCTTCGAGACGGAGGCCGGGCCGTTCGCGCGCGATCCAGTCGACCAGGAGATCGCGGTTGCCACGGAGGTAGGCGAGCAGCGCCTGCCGCCACGGTTCACCGTCGCGATAGGCGGCCTCGCAGGCGACGTAGCCGAGATTGTTGACCTCGGCGACGATGCCGGCGGTGGCGCGGACGAACCGGGCGCGGAGCGACGGGTCCGGGATGATGGCAAACGAGGTGCCGAGGCCGGGCGTGTTGTAGGTCTTGCTCGGCGCCATCAGTGTGATCGTGCGGGCGGCGATCGCGGGCGAGAGGAGGGCGGTGGGAATATGCCGGAGCGCGGGATCGAGGATGAGGTCGCAATGGATCTCATCGGAGCAAAGCACGAGCTGGTGATGCACGCAAAATTCGGCGAGCCGGCTGAGCTCGTCACGCCGCCAGACACGGGCGAGGGGATTGTGCGGGTTGCAGAGGTAAAAGAGCTTGGTGCGTGAGGTGACGGCGCGTTCGAGCGCGTCCCAGTTGATGGTCCAGGTGCCGCCGCGAAGTTCGAAGGGCACGGGCACGGAGGCGCGCGCGGAGTTTCTCGGCGCGGTGAGGAACGGCGGGTAAACGGGCGAGAGCGTGAGCACTTCGTCGCCGGCAGCGGCGAAGGCCTGCGCGGTGACGTTGAGGCCGACGACGAGGCCGGGCAGCCAGACGATCCAGGAGGATTCGATCTTCCAGCCATAATTGCGCTCCATGGCGGCGACGACGGCCGCGACGGTGGACTTCACGGGACGTGCGTAGCCGAAGAGCCCGTGGTCCACTCGTTCATGGAGAGCGGCGAGGATCGCGGGGGCGCACTTGAAATCCATGTCGGCGACCCACATCGGCAGAAGGTCGCGGCCGGCGTATTTCTGCCACTTTTGAGAGTCGGTGCCCGCGCGTGGCACCGGAGTATCGAAGTCGAAGGTCATGCGAAAAGGTCGGGGACGAAACCACGGTTTCCGCAGAGGCGCGACGAAAATTCACGGGTGCGACGGCACACTCGCGACGATTTTTCACGGTGCAATCGAGGGCGGCAAGACCAAGTGGCGGCGGCGGCGGGACTTGCCGCGTCGCCCGTGGCCGGCACCGCCCATGCAAAGGAGGCCGCTCGCCGGTCAACCAATCCGATCAACCAAATCAAACTCCCAACGGAGAACATCACCATGAGACTCGTTCGTTATTCTTATCCAGCCGATCGCCGCCTGAGTCCTTTTGCAGGCCGCTTTTCACCTTCGCCGTGGTCCGGTCTCGAGACCGAGATCGACCGCCTGTTTACCGCTTCGCTCGGTGATTTCGCCGGTCTCGCCGCGCCAACCGCGCGGGTGCCGGTCGATCTCTACGAGGACAAAACCAACACCTACGTGCGAGCCGAACTCCCGGGAGTAAGCCGCGACGACATCGCCATCGAGGTCGTGAACGGCTTCCTCTCGATCGCGGCGACCCGCAAGACGCTCGCCGCAGAGGGTCAGGCCGAGCAGTCCTTCGCGTTCAATCGTTCGCTGCGTCTCAATGACGAAGTGCAGACCGACAAGATCGCGGCGGCCTACGAAAACGGGGTGCTCACGGTCACGTTGCCGAAACGCGAGGTGGCCGCGCCGAAGAAAATCACCGTCGCGGTGCAGTGAGCTGCGGCGCGTTCTCATCCGTTCCCTATTCAACCAAACAGCATTAATCCTTCCTCCCATGTCTCTGATTCAAAATCTCATTCCCTCCTTCGCGCGCTCGGCTGAGTCGTGCGCTTGTGCTCCGGCCGCGGAACTCGGCACGACCGTGAAGCCGACTTATGAAATCAAGGAGGCGGCCGACGCGTATGCGGTCACCGTCTTCCTTCCCGGTGTGACCAAGGACGGCCTTGAAATCACCGCGGACGAAAATGAAGTCCGTGTTGTGGGCCGCCGCGGGTGGCAGCGTCCGGAAGCGTGGACGCCCGTGTATCGCGAGAGCGTGGACGCGGCCTACGAGCTCATCCTCACTCACGACAACGCCATCGACGCCGACAAGATCGCGGCGGAGCTGCGCGATGGCGTGCTGCGCGTGACGTTGCCGAAGCACGAGGCCGCGAAGCCGCGCAAGGTCGCGGTGAACTGAGCGAACCAATCGCCTGCAAGCAGGCTCCTGCCGACGGGGGATACCGTCGTCGCACCGCCGGGTGCCGCGTTTGCGGCCCCGGCGTTTTCGCGCGTGCGAGATCAGAGATCGGTCGAGACGGACAGACGGAAGGCGCGGGGGTCGCCCCACGAGGCGGAGCCGATCGCGGCGGAGCGGTAGTAGTCTTTGTCCAAAAGATTATCGACGTTGAGTTGGAAGGTCGTGTTGCGGTTGAGAACCTTCCGATTGTAGCTGAGGTAGGCGTTGTAGAGGGTGTAAGGCTCCGAATAGACGCTGACGGCACCCGGGGAAACGAGGCCGGAGAAATTTACGGTGCCGCGATAGGTCCGCAGGCGCCAGTTGGAGCCGCCGCCGATCGCCAAGCCGCGGAGAGTGCCTTCGGAGAATTGGTAGCGGGTGAAGATATTGCCCCGGGCTTTGGTGTAGCCAGCGTTGGGCACGCCTTCGGGAATGGTGGCGATGAAATCGTCGAGCAGGGGAGTCGGCTTGTTCAGGGCCTTCGCTTGATCGCGGAAGGTCTTTAGAATGGGCACACGGTCCATGTTGACGACGTCGTTGTCCGCGTAGGTCGCGCTGAGGCGCCAGTTGCGGGAGAGGTTGGCGATGACTTGGACCTCATTGCCCTTGGTCCGGGTGGTTTGGTAGTCAGCGGTGCCGGCGGTGTCGAAGGTCGTGGGGAAAATCGCGCTGAGTTCGTCGCGGACCAACTGGGTGATGCCGGGGGTGAAGCGGGCGTTGGGCGTGAAATTATTGTAGCGGACAATGTTCATCTCGAGCTTGCCCTTGAGGAGGGTTATTTTCGCGGACAAGTCCGTGCCTTCGCCGACGGGTATGCCCTGAAGCTCACCGGAATTGAACGTCGCGCCGCCTTGGCCCGTGGAGATGCGGAACGATTGCGCGTAGTTGTAGCCGAGGGCGAAGGTATCGTTGAGGCGGAGCACGCCGCCGTAGTTCGCACCGTCGACTTTGTAGCGGACGAATTGGAGCGCGTTGGTGTTAAACGCGTCGAGGTAGTCGACCGACCATTCTTTCTCGGCGCGCACCATGCCGCGCGTGGTCTTCATGTTGAATTTGTCCTGGCGGTAACCGATCATCGTGTAGAGGTGATCCTTGAAGTAGGTGCCCGAGGCACCGAAGCCCCACGACGGAGTGTAGAAACGCCGGTCGATGAACTGGCCGTTAGCGGCGATGGTGGCCAAATTTGGATAGTAAGCGGACACGCCGGGCACGGGATCGAGGTTGGCGGTGCGGGCGGAGCCGACACCGTCGCGCAGGTAGTAACGGCGCGTGAACCGGTTATTGGCGAAGACGGTGCGGTTGGCGAGGAACGCAGCTTGCGTGAGCGCGGGATTGATGGTGCCGATCCAGTTGGGGTTGGCCGGGTCGAGATACTCGGCGTATTTCGGTTTCTTTTGGCCGGGGTTATCCTGGTGCTGCTGCACATTGGCGATGAACTGTTGTTTCATCCATTTGAGGTCGAGGTCGTAGACGGCGGAGAAGCGGATATCGCGGACGATATTGCCGTCGATCGAGTGGGTGCGGAAATACTCCGTGTAGAGTTCGTTAAAATAGGGGTTGGGCTGGCCGTTCGGGAGGAGCGGGCTGCGATCACGGGTGATGCTGCGCGAGGAGGCGCCCCAGCTGTCGAGTTTCTGTTGGTAGAAATTACCGGTGAGTTGGAGGTGAAGATTCTTTCCGATGTCATGGTTGGCCTCGAGTGTCACAGACGTCGTGGCGTTGTTGTAGGTGGCGTTGGGGCCGTTGGTCTGGGTGCGTCTGGGGATGAGGTTGGAATCGATGATGGCGGCCGTGGGGCCGGTGCTGGTGACGCGACCTTGAGCGCGGTAGCCGGTGCCTGCGCCGGGCTGGTAGATGTAGCCGACGGCGCCAAGGGTGGCGGTGGCGGTGCGGGAAAACGCGTCGACGAGTAAACCCTGCGAGGGGACGGCGGCGGTCCGATCATGCTCGGCCATCAGGGTGACCGTGGTTTTTTGCGTGGGCCGGTAGGTGATCGCACCGTAGACACCGCGGAAATCGCGGCGCACGTTGTCGATCCAGGATTCATTGTGGCTGTTCACCACCGAGAGACGGGCGGCGAGGTGATTTTTCACGATGCGGCGGTTGAGGTCGAGTTCGGCCCGGACGAAACTGTTGCTGCCGACCGTGACTTTGGCGCGGGTGAGGTCGCGGCTGAGGAGACCGCGCTTGGTGATCTGGTTGTTGGCGCCACCGATGTCCGCCTCGCCGTAGAGAAAGGCATTGGGGCCGCGCAGCTCTTCGATCTTCTCTGTGGAGTAGGCGTCCATCGGCGAATACCAGATCCAGCCGTTGCGCATAGCGTAGGCACTGGGGACGCCGCGGAGGATGACGCGGCTTTGCACGAGGGCGTTGGGGTCGGGGTTGGACTCGCCGGAAACAAACCACGTGGCCATTTCTTCCATCGTGGTGAGGCCGAGGTCCTCAATGAACTGCGTGTTCATGATCGAGATGGAGTTGGCCATGTTCTTCAGCGGCTGGGCGGTGCGCATGCCGGAGGTGGTCTGCATCGATTCGTAGCCGACATCTTTGTCCTCGGAGACACTGAAGACGGAGAGGATGACTGCGCTTTCAGTCTTGGTGGATTCGGCGGACGGCGCGCTGGTGGGAGCGGTTTGGGCGGCCAGCGGCAAGGCCAAGGCCGCGCTTAACAGTAGTGCAGTAGCTTTCATGGGGAGTGGGGGGGTGAGGGAGTGGGGTGAAAGTGGCGCTTGGGCGGCGCGCCGTCGAGTCGCATCTGACTTTAAGGCGGGCGCGAAATAGTTGCCGCGGCCGCCTGCGCGCGGGTCTTCCCTTTTTCACCGAATTGAGCAACGTGCCTGCGACGCCGCCATGACTCCTGCGCACAATTCCTCCGCCCCCGGCCCGGTGCTGCTCTTCGATGGGGAGTGCGGATTGTGCCACCGCGTCGTGCGGTGGCTCCTGCGGCTGGATCGGCGCGGCGTGCTGCGATTCGCGCCGTTGCAGGGGCCGGCGGCGCAGGAGTTTTTGCGCACGCAGGGATTGCCGACCGACGACTTCGACTCGCTGGTGTGGGTGCCCGACTGGTCGCGGCGCGAAGGAAAAAATTTCGCGCTGCGCACAGATGGGGTGATCGCCGCGTTGCGCGCGGTGGGGGCGACCCGGCGCGCAGCCGGGCTCGCGCTCTGGCCGCACGCGTGGCGTGATGCGGGCTACCGGCTGGTCGCGCGCTGGCGTAATCGCGCGTTCGGGCCGTGGAACGCGGGCCCATTGCCGCGGCCCGAGTGGGCGGCCCGGTTCCTGGAGTAAATCTGCCGGGCAGCCGTGATTACTTTTTTTCGCGCAGCGGCGGAATCAGCGCGGACATCAGCACCGCAGTGGTGAGCACGCCACCGATGACGCCGAGGGACGTGGTCGTCGAAATTTCGACCCACGGCTCCAGGAGCATTTTCGCACCGATGAAACAGAGGATGACCGCCAGGCCGATTTTCAGGAAACGGAAGAGCTGCATGATGCCGCTCAGGGCGAAGTAGAGCGACCGCAGGCCGAGGATGGCGAAGATGTTTGAGGTGAGCGCGACGAAGCTGTCTTTCGTGATCGCGAGCACGGCGGGCAGGGAATCGAGCGCAAACACGACGTCGGTCGTCTCGATGACGAGCAACACGATGAACATCGGCGTGGCCATCCGGCGGCCGTCGTGATGCGTGAAGAAATTGCCCTGGTCGTTCTTCGGGGCGACGGGGAAGAAACGCCGGAAGAGGCGGACCGCGGCATTGTGCTCGGGGTCGACCTCGGCGTCTTCGCTGGGCAGCGCCATTTTCACGCCGGTGTAGACGAGGAAGGCCCCGAAAATATACAGCACCCAGTGGAAGCGCGCGATGACGCTCACCCCGACGAGGATGAAGACCGCGCGCATCACGACCGCGCCGATGATGCCCCAGAAGAGCACGCGGTGTTGGTAGCGTGGTTCGACCTTGAAGTAGGCGAAAACGAGGATGAAGACGAAGACGTTGTCCACGCTCAGGCAGAGCTCGATCAGGTAGCTGGCGAGGAACTGCTGACCGAGTTCGGGCCCGCGCCACCACCAGACCATGCCGCCGAACGTGAGGGCGAGGGTGCCCCAGACCGCACACCAGCCGAGCGCTTCCTTCATGGAGACGACGTGGGAGTCGCGCTGAAACACGCCGAGGTCGAGCGCGAGCATCGCGGTGATGAAGAGGAAAAACGCGCCCCACGCCCAGGGGGGCATGGTGTCGATCACGGCGAGAAGAGGTGGCATCGGGGCGGGAGTCTGGTGAGCCGCGCGGGCGGCGGGCAAGCTGGGAGTGGCGGCGTGGAATTTTCGCGTCAATCTCCAGCCGGGCGCGCCGGTCCCCGCCGCGGCAAACCGCTTTGACAACCGGGAGCCGGCCGGTTGATTCGTCGGCCGGCCATGAAACGATTTTTTCCGTTCTTATTTAGCACTGCCCTGCTGGCGCTGGCGCCGATCGCGACGGTCGCCCAGGAAACTGCCGCGCCCGACCGCGCGCCGGCCGCCGCCGCCGCAGCCCAGGCGACCACGACGGCCGCCGCGGCCGCGGTCACCGCGGACCGAGCGCCCGTGCGCCCGCCCGACGTCCTCGAACATCTCGTCGATTCGGTGCTCGATCTGTTCAACGTGCGGAGCAGCGGCAACACCGTGACGCACTACGTGATCAGCCTGCTGTTCCTCGTCGGCGCGATTTTGCTGCGACAGTTTGTCACGACGATTATTTTCAACCAGTTAAAAAAGCTCGCGGCGAAAACCGAGACGACGCTCGACGACAAGCTGTTTCCCGCGATGGAGGCGCCGGTGGCGACTTTTGTGATGGTCGCGGGTATTTTTTCCGCGCTGAAGGTGCTGAAGCTTTCCGAGACGGCCGATGCCGCCATTGGCCACGGCTCCACGGTGGCGTTTTCGTTGGTGATTTTCTGGGGCCTGCTGCGGGCCTTCAATGCCATCCTCGACCACGTGCACGAGATCGCGACCGAGCAGGGCCTGGCGATCGCGACGTTCATGCCGTGGATCAAGAAGACGCTGGTCGCGGTGTTCGTCATCCTCGGCGCACTCCTGATCGTCCAGAGCCTCGGCTATCACGTTACCACGATTCTCCAGGGCCTCGGGATCGGTGGCCTGGCCTTCGCGCTCGCGGCGCAGGACACCATTGCGAATCTCTTCGGCTCCCTCGTCGTCGCCATCGACCAGCCGTTCAAGGTGGGCGAGACCGTGAAGATCGGCGCGCACCAGGGGACCGTGGAGGACATCGGGCTGCGTTCGACCAAGATCCGGCTGGTGGACAAGTCGCTCGTCATCCTGCCGAACAAAATGGTGTCGTCGGAGGCGATTGTGAATCTTTCGCGCTTCACGCAGCGGCGCGTGGAGCAGGTGCTCGGGCTGAATTCCGCCACCACGCCGGAGCAGTTGGAGGCGATCGTGGCGGACCTCCGCGGGCTGCTGCTGGCGGAGGCCGAGATCGATCCCGCCTCGGTGATGGTTTACTTTCGCGATTTCAACACGTCCTCGCTCGATGTGTGGGTGGTCTACGTGAACCGCGACGCCGAGGTGAAAAAGAGCCTCGCGCTGAAGCAGCGGATGAATCTCGCGATCATGCGCGCGCTGGTGGCCCGCGGCCTGACGTTCGCCTATCCGACGCAGGTGATGCACCTCGACGGCCCGGTGGCCAAGGCGTTGGCGGAGCGGAAGGGCTGAGGCGCGGGCGGGACGGCCTGTTTTTCTGTTTGCGGGAGTTTAGTCAGGCGCTACTTCTCTCGGCCGGCGTCCGCGCCGTCCCCAACCCCCCAACGCCGTGCGCCGAATTGGACTGTGTCTTTCTGTGTTACTTTTCCTCGGCGGTGGAATCTTCGCGTGGTGGCCGCGCGGAGGGAAATCCTTCTCGGCACGCACCGGCCTCCCTCCTGTCGCAGTCGCGCCCACGGCGATTGCGACCCCCGGCACCGATCCCGCCCTCTGCGATCCGGCCCTCGGCACGGGTGGCACCGCAGAGCAAAAACTGGCGGCCCTCAACGCCCGCCGCGATGCGCTCGCGAAGGTGCGCGCGTTCACCGACTGGCTCACGGAGTGGCGCCGCGCGGACGCCGATGCGCAGCCCGCGCTCGCCGCCGTTGGCCAGACGCTCGCGCTCGAACGCCGCGCCGCGCTGAAATACCTCATCCAAACCGATCCGCAGCGCGCCCTTGAACTCGCCGTGCCCGTCGGCCTCCGCACCGAGTTGCCCGCTGAAATTCAAGCGCAACTCGAGGCGCGCCTTGATGCGCGCGGTGATCTCGAGGTCAGCATCGCCTGCCTCGGCACGGAAACACGCACGATCCGCAGCGCGACGATCGACGGCCAGCGCTACGAGGCGTTCGTCTTCGGCCGCCGCGAAACGCAGGGCATGAAAAACGGCCTGCCGCTCCACGGCATCGCGCTCGACGGCGTCGCCGCGTTGGACGAGGCGCCCTATCGCGTGCTCGACGATGGCGAGAAAACTACCCGCTCCCTTCCGCTGGAGCAGCCGGCGGTGCTGGTCGGCGGCAAAATCGTTTCGCTCGCGACCTCCGCCGAGTTGACCGCGTTGGAGCAAAGTCTCATCGCCGCCGAGTCCTCCCCCGGCCCCGCGCTCGTTTCGCTCGGAGACACCGGCGATCCGCAGCAGCGTTTTCCTGGCATCGCTGCCGTCACGAAGGATTCCGCGTGGATCACTGGTGATAAACGCGTCCTCTGGCTCAAACTCGAATTTGCCGACGATCCCGGCGAGGCGGTGAGCGATGCCACGCTCGCCACCACATCTGCCGACGTGAACACTTTCTACCAAGGCACCTCCAACGGCAGAACGTCCATGACGTTTACGACCGTGCCCGCGCTCCTGCGCGTGCGCGACAAAGCCTATTACAACACTTCCGGCTCCACCACCGGCGATCTGCGGAACGACGCCCTCGCGGCGGCCAAGGCTTACGACGCAGCCAACGGCGGCACGGGGGCCTACGACCCCGAAAAGTTCGACCGCTGGATCATGGTCTTCAAGCGCGTGGCCTCCTACACGTTCGGCGGCCTCGGCAATCTCGGCGGCCCCACCGTGTGGCTCAACAACGGCGCCGCCGCTAGCACGACCAGCCACGAACTCGGCCACAACCAGAGCCTCGATCATTCGCACGCGTGGCTACCCAGCGGCACGTCGCCGATCGGCCCCGGCACGCACGTCGAATACGGCGACGTCTTCGATCGCATGGGCAGCTCCGGCAGCAGCGCGAATAATTTTTTCAACGTCGCGCAGAAATTCAAACTCGGTTACCTCGACACCGCGAGTGTCACCACAGTTGCCGCCGCCGGCACCTACCGCCTGACCCGCCACGACCACAAGGATGCAGTCGGCGTTCGCGCCCTCCGCGTCGGCGCCAGCAACGTCGAATACCACTACTGGATCGAACACCGCCGCCTCGGTCCCACCGCCCTGACTACGCAGCAACTCGACCGGGTCCAGAACGGCGTGATTCTCCACTGGGGCCCGCAGAAACTGCCCAACTTCGTCACCGGCGTCGGCAGCTACCTCCTCGACCTGACCCCCGGCACCGCCGGTGGCACCAACGACGCCCCCCTCCGCATCGGCGAATCCTTCACCGATCCCAACGCCGGCATCACGATCAAGCCTCTCGCCGTCGGCGGCACCGCGCCCAACGAATACATCGACGTGCAGGTCTCCTTCGGTGCCACCGACGGCAACCGCAACCCCGTCCTCATCGCCGACGCTCCCGCCGGCGCTTTTAACGCCCGCACCAATCTCACCGTCTCCGCCAGTGCGACCGACCCCGATGGCGATCCCGTTTACTACCGTTGGGATTTTGGTGACAAAAAATTCCAGCCCAACCTCAACACCGTCACCACGCGTTATGCCAAGGGTGGCTCCTATCCCGTCACCGTCTCGGCCCACGACGGTAAGGGCGGCATCGCGGTGAAGAACTACACCCTCAACGTCAACGACCCCTTGCTCGCATGGACGCGACGCGGCACGGGCGTGACGACGAATACGCTGAACGATGTCATCTTCGCCGGCAGCCGCTTCGTCGCCGTTGGCGCCAGCGGCACCGTGCTCACCTCGCCCGATGCGGTGACATGGACCGTGCGCACCAGTGGCGTCACCGCGAACATTGCCGCCGTCGCCCACAGCGGCACGCGCTACGTCGCCGCCGTGCAAACCACCGCCCCCTCGATCATCTACTCCGACGACAGCGTCACCTGGCAGACTGCGGCGATGCCCGCCGGCACCGGCCTCGTGCGCGCCCTCGCCTACGGCCTCGGGAAGTTCATCGCCGTCGGCGACACCGGCCGAACCTATTCCTCGACCGACGGAACGTCGTGGTCGGAAACCAAAACCTCCGTGACGACCACCCTGCAGGCGATCGCCTTTGCCGATGGCCGGTTTGTTATCACGGGCGCCAGTGGTCGCATCTTCACCTCCGACAATGGCGTTTCTTGGACCAACGTGTCCGTCGCCACCACCAACACCCTCGGCGCCGTCACGCGCAACAGCAATGGCTGGGTCGCCTCCTCCGCCACCGTCGAATGCTACAAGTCCGCCGACGGCCTCACGTGGGCGCGTGTCGCCGCCACCGGCCGGACCAACACCGTGTCCCGCCTGATCTCGACCAGCGGCGTGCTCTTCTCGCCGACCGCCAATGGCAGCATCGCGTTCGGCGAAGATCCCTCCACCTGGTCGGTCTTCCAGATCGACGCCACCGCCGCCACCACGCTGACCGGCGCCGCCGACGGCGCCGGCACCCTCGTCGTGGTCGGCAGCCGCGGCCTCATCTACACCGCGAACGTGACCACCGAAATTTCTCCCCCGCTCGCCGCGCCCTCGATGCGCCTCGAAGGCGACTCGCTCAAGCTCTCCGTCGGCCGCAAGAACCTCATCGCCGCCGGCGGCACCGGCTACACCAAACTCGAACTCTACGCCAACGGCACCAAGGTCAGCGAAATCTCCGGCCAAAGCGGCGTCTTCGCGTGGACCCCGTCCGCCATCGGCAACTACGCCCTCACCATCCGCGGCATCAATGCCGCCGGCGCCAGCGCCATGTCTGCCTCGTATCCCGCGCAAGCCGCCCTCTCCAACTGGAACTGGCGCAATCCCTCCCCCTTCGGCTCCGACCTCAACGGCGCCGTCCGCGTCGACGGCAAATGGTGGATTGTCGGCAACACCGGCAACTTCGTGACCCTCGACGACGCCGGTAATTTCAACCCCGTCGATTTCGCCACCACGCAAAATCTCACCGGTATCGGCTACGCCAACGGTCGCTTCGTCGTCACCGCCCCCTACACTGACGCCGGGTCCCGCGAACCCATCGGCGATCCGTGGACCTCGACCGACGGCTTTGCGTGGACCGCCCTCTATTCCTCGACCATCGAAGCCATCAGCCTCAACCAGGTGTTCAACTTCGGCGGACAATGGATCGCTCCGGGCGGCGGCACCGTGCTCACGTCGGCCGACGGCCTCTCTTGGACGCGGCAAATCTCGCCCGTGACCAACGCCCTGCTCGGCGCAGCCTACGGCAACAACCTCTATGTCGTCGTCGGAACCGGCGGTAAAATCATCTCCTCGCCCAACGGCGTCACCTGGACCGAACGCACCAGCGGCGTCACCACCGACCTCCGCAAAGTCGCCTTCAACAACGGCACCTTCGTCGCCGCCGGCCTGAGCGGCGCAATCCTCTCCTCGACGGACGGCGTCACGTGGACCAAACGCACCTCCGGCGTCACCCTCAACCTTTACGGCGCCGGTGTCATCAAAGGCTCCTTCGTCGTCGCCGGCGACTCCGGCACCGTGCTCACCTCGACCGACGCCGTCACCTGGACGCAAGCCACCGTAGAAAATCGCACGACCAATTTCTTGTTCGCCACCGGCGCCGATAACGAAGGCCTCCTCCTTGGTCGCGCCGGCGAAGTTTACACCGCCACTTCCGCGACCAATTACAAACGCGTCAGCGCCGGCACGAGTGACAACCGCACCGCCGTTATCTTCGCCGGCGGAAAATTCGTCGCCGTCGGTCAGGCCATCGACCCCCTCGCCCGCAGCGCCGTGCTTGCCCCCGTCATGGTCTCCACCGACGGCGCCACCTGGACGCGCGCCACGGCCAACAGCGGGTTCACCAATCTCAACGACATCGCCTACGGCCAATCGCGCTACGTCGCCGTGGGCGATACCAACGGATTCTTTACCTCGCCCGACGCCCTCACCTGGACCAAGGGCACCTCCCCCAGCACCAGTAGTTTCACCTGCGTCGCCGCCAGCCCCTCCGTGTTCGTCGCTGGCAACAACGGCTCGGCCATCTACTCGTCGGCCGACGGCCTCACTTGGTCGCAACGCACCACCGGTTTGAGCGGACCCTGCCGCGGCGCCGCCTACGGCAACGGCCGCTTCGTCGTCGTCGGCGACAACGGCTCGATCAACACCTCGCCCAACGGCACGGCTTGGACCGCCGCCACCAGCGGCACCACGGCGAATTTACTCAACATCTCCTGGTTCGACGACATCGGTTTCCTCGCCGCCGGAGCCAGCGGCACCATGCTCGGATCCGCCGACGGCCTCACGTGGCGCACCATCGAGACCGGCATTACCGACACCATCAATTCCATCGCCAAAACCCCGGTCGGCTACCTCGCACCTGCGGGCACCGCCGGCACGATGCTCCTCTCGCTCGACGGCACCAACTGGTCCATCGGCACCATCCCCCTCGACCGCGCCGTCCGCGGCCTCGCGGCCAACGCCACTACCATCGTGGCCGTCGGCGATGCCGGCGCGACCCTCACCTTCGATCTCGCCGATCCCACGCCCGCACCGACCATCACCGCCCAGCCGGTTGCGCAAGCCCTGCTGCCCGGCTCCCCAGTTCGCTTGACCGTCACCGCGCAAAATTCCTCCGGCGGCGCATATCAATGGTTCAAGGACGGCACGCCCATCGTCGGTGCCAACGGCCCCACCTACACCACCACTGCCGCGGGGTCGAACTTCGGCAGCTACACCGTCGCCATCGCCACGCCCACGGGCACTGTCACCAGCGCCGCCGCGCGCCTCTCGGTCGCCACTGCCGCCAACCCCGGCCGTCTCATCAACCTTTCGCTGCTCACGTCACTCGATACCGCCACTGACAACTTCACGATGGGCACTGTCATCGGCGGCAGCGGCACCACGGGCCCGAAGCCCGTGCTCATTCGCGCCGCCGGACCCGCGCTCGGTGCCCTCGGCGTCGACGGCACTCTCGGCGATCCGAATCTCGAATTTTTCTCCGGCTCCACCAAGATCGGCGAAAACGACAACTGGAACGGCGTCGCGACGCTGAGCAACGCGTTCGCCGCCGTTGGGGCGTTCCCGTATGCTGCCGAAAATTCGAAGGACGCCGCCATCTTCAACCCGGCCATCGCGCCCGGCGGCTATTCGATTCGTGTGACCGGTAACGGCGGCACCACCGGCACCGTGATCGCCGAACTCTACGACTCGACCCCGGGCAACGCTTTCACGTCGAGCACGCCGCGCCTGATCAATGTCTCCGTGCTAAAACAAATTGGCGCCGGCTTCACGGTTGGCTTTGTGATCGGTGGCGGAACTCCGCGCACCGTGCTCGTCCGTGCCGTCGGCCCGGGCCTCGCGGCCGTCGGCGTCGCCAGCGGTTTTGTCGCCGATCCGCGGCTCACGTTTTTTGCCGGCTCCACCAAGATTAACGAGAACGACGACTGGGGCGGCACCACCGCGCTCACCTCCGCGATGACGTCGGTCGGCGCGTTCGCCATCCCCGCGAACTCGCGCGACGCCGCGCTCCTCGCGACGCTGCAGCCCGGCTTGTATTCCGTGCAAATCTCCGCCCCAGCTGGCGCCAACGGTTTGGTGATCGCGGAGGTTTACGAAGTGCCGTGAGGCTCCCTTTTTCGACCGTCGTTTCTCCTTCTTCCATCATGAAAACAAGCAGCCTTCCCTCCCCTGGTCATCGCTGTTTGTTCCTGCCCGGTCCTGTGGCGTGGGCACGCGTGTGCGTCTTCCTGCTGTTTCTGGCCGGCGCGGCCAAAGCGCAGACGTCCTCCGCCGCCGATGTGGAAACGCTCCTCGCGGGTGTCGCGCAGATTCCGCGGGTCGGGGCGCCGGGCGGGCTGATCGCGTTCGGCGAGCAGGCATTTCCCGTGCTGGCCACCTCCGCCGACGCCAACAGCCAGCAGGCCGTGGTCGCGGCGGCGCGTTACGGCTCGGGGCGCGCCGTCGCGTTTTCCCACGATGGCTATCTGGTTAGCGATCTCCGGGACGCCGGGTTTACCGCGCTGCTGACCAACGCCGTGAACTGGTCGGCGAACAAAACCGGTCCCCGCGTCGGCGTCATCGGCGTCAACGGCCTCGTGGCCCGGCTGCAGGCGGCGGGCTTCAACGCCGCCAACACCACGGCGGGTGCGCTCGCCGGTTTCGATGTGATCTGCCTCACGCCGAACACCACCGCGCGGGCCGACATCACCGCCCTGCAGGCCTTCGCCCAAGCCGGGGGCGGATTGGTCGTGGCCTTCACGGGCTGGGGCTGGGCGTCCTTGAATCCCACCCGCAGCCTCGCGGAGGACTTTCCGGGAAACTGGCTGCTCAACCCCGCCGGGATCGCGTGGACCCCGGACGCCCTGTCCGCCCCCGCCAACCTCCCCGCCACTCCGCGGCCCCCGGCGCTCATCCACGCCCAGCGCGCGCTCGACGCCGCCGTCGCTGCGGTCGCGCCGGGCGGCACGGCGTTGTCTGCGGCCAACGCCGCCCTCGTCTCCGGTGCACTCACGGTCGCGCTGGCGTCCCTGCCCGCCGCCGACACTTTGTTTCGCCCGCGGTTCGCCACGGTCCTGGCCTCGGCCTCCGTAAACCGGGTGCCCACGCCCCAGAACCCGGTTACCGCGGCCAACGTGTTGGGCCGCGCGGCAATCGTGGATGAGTTTCGCCGGCTCGCCCTCCAGCCGGCCGACCAGGTGACGGCCCACCCGGCTGCGGCCGTGTTTCCCGGGGCCGTTTCGGCGACTGCGCCGCGCGTGACCCGCAGCGTCCCGATCCTCGCCTCGCGCCCCCGCCGGCAAAGCACCGGGCTCTACGCGGCACCGGGGCAGGTCGTCACGGTGCGCTTGCCGGCGGCCGGGCTCGGCCGGAATTTCTCCGTGCGCATCGGCGCGCACACGGACCGCCTGTGGCAGCTGGACAGTTGGCCGCGCCATCCCGAGATCAGCCGCAGTTGGCCGCTCACCCAGGCCGAGACGCGCGTGGCGAGTCCGTTCGGTGGCTTGATCTACTTGGAGCGCACCACGGCTGACAGCGGCGCGAACTTCGACGTGGAAATCTCCGGCGCCGTCGCCGCGCCCCACTACGTGCGTGGGAAAAACACCGTCGCCGAATGGCGCAGCACGCTTCGCCAGCATGCGGCACCCTGGGGCGAGATCGAATCCGACAAGATGATCGTCACGACGGAAGGCGGCGTGCTCGCGGCGCTCGACGACCCGGAGGCCGTGGCCGCCGTGTGGGACGCCGTGCTCGATTCCGAAGCGGACCTCGCCGTGATGAGCCGCGTGCGCGCGTCGCCCGAGCGCTTCGTTGTGGATCAGGAAATTTCCGCCGGCTACATGCACGCCGGCTATCCGCTGATGGCCCACCTCGACGTGAAGACCAAGCTCGTGAACGCCGCGTTCATCCTCAGCCCGGCCACGAACGCCAATATCACGCGCCAAGGCGACCAGAACTGGGGCTTCTTCCACGAGGTGGGCCACAACCACCAGTCGCCGGATTGGACCTTTGATGGCACGGGCGAGGTCACGGTAAATCTGTTTTCGCTCTATGCCTTCGATAAAGTGGTGGGGCAGCCAGTGGCGGAAAACTCTTTTATCGACGCCGCGCGCCGCCAGCGGGAATTCCGCGCCTACAACTTCGACAACCCAGATTTCGAGCGGTGGAAGACCGAGCCCTTTCTGGCGCTCTCGATGTATGTCCAGTTGCAGTTGGCGTTCGGCTGGGATGCCTACAAGGCCGTGTTCGCCGAATACCGCGGCTTGGCCGCCGCCGACCGACCGCGCACCGAACAGGAAAAGCGCGACCAGTGGATGGTGCGCTTCTCGCGGCAGATCGGCCGCAATCTCGGGCCGTTTTTTCAGCGCTGGGGCGTGCCCACGACGGAGGCGGCCCGGGCCTCGCTCGTCCACCTGCCCGTCTGGATGTCCGATGAGGTGATGCCTGCGACCACGGTCATCTACACGCAGCCGCTCGCGTCCCAACAGGTTTCGTCCGGCCGGAGCGTCACCCTCTCGGTTGCCGCCGTCGGGACCCCGGCTCCGACTTACCAGTGGACCAGAGACGGTTTCGCGATCCCGGGTGCCACGACATTTAGCTACACGATTCCTGCGGCCTCCGCCGCCGACGCCGGCACCTACCGGGTAGTCGTCACCAGCGGCACGCGCACGACGACCAGCGAGGCCGCCGCGATCACGGTAGTCGCCGCCAACCCCGGCCGCCTCATCAACCTTTCCGTCCTCACGAGCGTCGCGCCCGCCCCGGATTCGTTCACGATGGGATATGTCGTCGGCGGCAATGCCACCGTCGGCGCGAAGCCCCTCGTGATCCGCGCCGCCGGACCCTCGCTCGGGGCTTTCGGTGTTCCCGGCACGCTGGACGATCCGAAGCTCGAAACTTTTGCCGGCTCCATCAAGACGGGCGAAAACGACAATTGGGGAGGCTCGGCCACTCTCACCTCTGCGCTCGCCGCCGTCGGTGCGTTTGCTTACACCGGCCCTGCCTCGAAAGACGCCGCGCTCACGGCCAGCATTACGACGCGCGACAACTCTGTCGTCGTCTCCTCGGCGACGGCCACGGGCGGCGGCACCGTCATCGCGGAACTCTACGACGCGACGCCGACGCCGGCCTTTACCGTCACCACGCCGCGCCTGATCAACGTGTCCGTGCGCAAACACCTCGGCACCGGCCTGACGGTGGGCTTTGTCCTCGGTGGCAGTGTGCCGACGAAAGTTCTCGTGCGCGCCGTCGGCCCGACGCTGGGAGTGTTCGGCGTGCCCGGCCCGGTCGACGACTCCCAACTGACGCTTTTCAACGACAAGTCCGTGAAAATTGGCGAAAATAACGACTGGGGTGGCACCGCCGAATTGACGGCCGCGTTCGGCAGTGTCGGCGCCTTCGGTCTGCCTGCGACGTCCAAAGATGCGGCCGTGTTCTTGACGCTCCCGCCCGGTCTCTACTCCGTCCAAGTCAGCGGCACCGCCAACTCCACCGGCGTCGCGCTCGTGGAGGTTTACGAAGTGCCGTGAGCGTGGCACGGGCTGCTCGGCCCGTGATTTTGTGAGCGGAAGAACCCGGGCTGGAAAGCCCGTGGCCCTTCACTCTTTCGCCGGCAGCAGCATGGCCAGCGCTCGCCGCACGGCGGCGCGATCAGCCGCGGCGAGCACGCCCGCTTTTCGCAGCACGAAGCGCTCGTCGAGCGTGAAGAGCTTCATCCGCACTAACGAGGGATGCGACAGCCCGGCCCCAGCGAGATCGCGCAATTCCACGTCGAGCGGCCAGCCGCGATTCTCGATGCTTGTGATCATAGCCAGCACGAGGTGCGCGGCCCGGTCGTTGAAGCCCTGCGCGGAGAGCACGACCGCCGGCCGCCGCTTGGTCGCAGCACTATCCGTGAAGGGAAACGGGACGACGACGACGTCGAACGCCTTAAAGGTCACGGTAGGCGCGTTCGTCGTGCGCGGAGTGCCATTCGTCGCTCAGCGTATCGGCCACGGCCTGGGCAAAAACATGGTCGGCGGCCCGGGCCTTTTGGAGGAAAATCTGACCGTCGCGAAACTTGAACGCCACAGAGTCGCCCGGCTTGAGCCGCAGTTTCTCGCGCACGCGCCCGGGGATGGTCGCCTGGCTCTTGCTGGTGAGTTTGCTGACGGAGAGGGTCTGCACGGTGAGTAAGATTGGTATTACTCGCCGCACTGGGGTCAAGCCCGGGAGTGCGAGCGGCTCGGGGCGGGGCTCAGTTGCTTGCAAGTGTGGGGCGGGCTTTATGCCCGCCGGGCCATGGCGGGGATAAACCCCGCCCCACAGTGAGCCATTGCGCCGAGGTTGCAGTAATGCGAGGTGCGCCCGGCGTCCCGCCCGCATGCGCCTGGCGATGGGTTGAAAGATGCGGGCGGGCCGCCCGCGCTCCCGGCTCAATCCAGCGTCTGCCGGTAGCGGGTCACGCCGATCGTCATGGCGATGGCGAGGAAGAGCAGCAGCGGCCAGAGCTCGGGCGCGATTTCGGCGAGGCCGTTTCCTTTCAGCAGGATCCCGCGCACGATGCGGAGGAAATGGGTGTTGGGCAGGCAGGTGCCGACCCATTGCGCCCACTCCGGCATCCCGCGAAACGGAAACATGAAACCCGAGAGCAGAATCGACGGCAGGAAAAAAAAGAACGCCATCTGCACGGCCTGCAGTTGATTTTTCGAGAGCGTCGAAAAGGTGATGCCCACCGCGAGGTTGGCGGCGATGAAGAGCAGCGACACCGCATAAACCAGCGCCAGGCTGCCCACCATCGGCACCCCAAACGCGAATCGCGCCGCGACCAAAATGAGCGTCACCTGGATGTAGCCGACGGCGATGTAGGGGAGGATTTTTCCGACCATCACCTCGAAGGGGCGCACGGGCGTGGCGAGGAGGTTTTCCATCGTGCCGCGTTCGCGTTCGCGCGTGATGGCGAGCGCGGTGATGATGACCATCGTCATCGTCAGCACCACGCCCATCAGGCCGGGCACGATGTTATATTGCGTGATGTTCTCCGGGTTGTAGTGCGCGTGGAGCCGGAAATCGATCGGTCCCGCCTTGGCCCGCAGGCGGGTGAGCGGGCCGGTCAGGTCGCGGTTCAGCACGGTGTCGGCGATGGCACGCACGGCGGCCACGGCGGGCCCGGTCGCGGCGGGATCGGAGGCGTCGGCCTCGATGAGCAGCACAGGGCGTTCGCCGCGCAGGAGTTTGCGCGAAAAATCCTCGGGGATGTTGATGACGAACTGCACCTCGCCGAGCTTGAGCAGCTGATCCGCCTCGGCTTCGCTGGCGGCTTCGCGCACGAGTGAAAAATAGTCGCTGTGCCGCAGCGCGGCGACGAGCGTGCGGGCGAACGGCCCTTGGTCGGCGGCGCGGATCGCGGTGGGCAGATGCTTCGGGTCGGAATTGATCGCGAAGCCGAACAGCATGAGCTGCATGAGCGGAATGCCGACCATCATTGCAAACGTCACGCGGTCGCGCTTCATCTGGATGAATTCCTTGAGCACGATGGCCCAGAGGCGATGGAAGGTGAAGCGCCTCATGGATGGCCTGGGGTAGCGCGGTGCTTCAGCCCGCGTTCTAAGCGGGTGGGGTAAGCGGGGTCAGACGCGGGCTGAAGCCTTGCGCTACCTCGGAGCTTGGGCCGTGCGCTCATGAAAAATTATCCCGCGCGTCGTCCATCAGGCTGATGAACACATCCTCGAGGGCGGAGCGCACCCGGGTCCACTCGTGGGTGGTGTCGCGCACGGCGGCGATCGCGGCGTCGAGTTTCTGGGCGTCGCGCCCACTTACGTGGAGCGTGTTGCCGAAGGCGACGACTTGCTCGACGCCGTCGCGCGCGCGAAGCGCGGCGGCGATCTCGCGCAGGCCGGCGCCGGTCACGACCCAGGTGGTGAGCTTCGCGCTCGCGATGACTTCGGCGACCGTGCCG
>SIBG01000037.1 GCA_009695305.1 Opitutus sp.
GTTTTCATTCGCTGTGGGTCCGATACCCCGAAGCTTGCTTCGGCTTGGTTGGACGGACGGGTTTAAGCGCGAATTGCATTATGGTCGGATGAGTTTGCGGCGGTCTTGTCAAATGCCCCGGGGCTTGCCCCGGGGATTTTTACTTTTCTGCCAACTCTTTTTTTGCCATTCCTCAGGCGGTGATGGTCGTGAAGCTTACGCACTCCGGATTGATGTTGATCCACTGGATGGCTGTCAGGTCGGTGTGCTGGATGAAGGGTTGGGCGTGGGACTCGAAGCTGGACGGAAGCTCGGCGAAGGCGGTGACTTTGAAGGCCACGCGCTCAGCATTGAGTCGCACTTTCTGTTCGGTCAGGGGCACGCCGGCGGTTGTGACTTGCACGGGCCGCACGACGGAGAGTTCTCCGCCGAGAAAATGGGTGAGCGCTTCCTCATACAGGCTCACGTCGAGGCCGGCGCCCCAGTCGGCGAGCAGGGCGCGGGTGATTTCTTCCAGCTTGGTTGCGCCCGCGGACATTGTATCCCAGTGGCTCGCGTCGATCCGATACTGCAGACGCTTGGTCAGCGGATAAAACGTGTTCACAAACTCGCTCACCACCCGATCCGCGCGCGTGGCGAGCAACATCGCGTGCTCCAGATCGCAGAGCATCAGATAGTGGATGAGTTGTGCCCGGTGACGCGGAGAAAATGTCTCCGCCGCTTTGAATTCGAAGAGGCCGCCGTCGGCGACCACCGCATCCAGGAAGTAGCGTTTCGCGAAACCGAGGTGAGTCACGTCGACGGGCTCTTCGAGCCGCACGCCGGGGACGCGGCGGGCCAGCTCCAGTTTGTAAACGCGTTCGTCGAAGAAGCGGCCAAACTCGCGGTGAATGTCGATCACGATGCCCTTGACCGTGAACGCGAGTTCGCGGAATTCATCCTGCGAAAGGCAGCGCAGGAGTGGTGGGCGGATGATCGGCATCGGAGGATGGCAAAAAAAGACTTGGCAAAAAAAGATGCGGAATCGGGCGGCCTAGATTTCTCGGGGGTGCGTCGTGGCAAAGTGGGCTCGGGGTCGTCCTTTTTTTGCCAACCCTATTTTTGCCGTCTCAGTCGAGATTCGGATCGGCCTTCGGCGCACCGGCCTTGGCTTTGTTTTTGCCTTTGCCCTTGGCCTTCGGCGCGGCGTTGGCGCTCGCGGTTGGATCGAAGGCGGGGTTGCGCGGAGGAACGACGGCCTCGGTGTCCCGGAGAAAACCGGTGATGAGGGCGTTGAGTTCGGCGACCTTTGCGGGATTTTGCGTGGCGAGGTTTTTCGTTTCCGAGAGATCGTCGCGGAGGTTGTAGAGTTCGAGGACGTCGGAGAGATCATTGTTGAGGCTGAAGAAACGGATCAATTTCCAGTCGCCGACGCGCACCCACGTCGAGGCGAGTCCGCCGGCTGCCGGCGTGTTGTGCGGGAAGTGGACGAAAGTGGGGCCGCGGTCGTGCGCGGCGCCGCGGAGCGCGGCCGCGAAACTCTGGCCGTCGAACTTGTGCGTGGCGGGCACCTTCAGTTTCAGGACGTCGGCGAACGTTGGGAAAAAATCGATGCTCTGGATGATCGTCTCGGTGGCGACGGCGGGCTTGGTGAGTCCCGGCCAGACGACGATGCACGGCTCGCGCGTGCCGCCTTCGTAGGTCGTGGCCTTGCCGCCGCGGAGCGGGGCGTTGCTCGTGATCGGAATGCGGGCGACGTCGAAATTGTTCGCGGACTCCTCCGTGCCGGCGACCCAGTGGACGCCCCCGTTGTCGGAAAAGAAAACGATGATGGTGCGCTCGGTCAGCTTGAGCGCATCGAGCGTGTCGAGGAGGCGGCCGACGTTTTCGTCGAGGCTCTGGACCATCGCGCCATAGACAGGATTGCGCTGGCCGGCGCCGGGCGGGAGTTTGACGGCCTTCGCGCGGTATTTTTCGACGAGTTCTTTCTTCGCGTCGTAGGGCGCGTGGACGGAGAAGGCCCAGTAGTTGATGTAGAACGGCTCGTCCTTGTGCGCCGTGATGAACTTGATCGCCTCGGTCGCGAGGCGGTCTTCGATGTGCTCGCCGGGTGTGCTCGCGACGTTGAGCGCGGCGGGAAATTTCCACGGCGCAACGTAGCTGCCGGCGGGGCCGGGCCCGGGCCAGTGGGGGAAGTCGACGTCGAATCCCTGCTGGAGCGGCGAGTAGGGTTCGGGCCCGAGGTGCCATTTGCCGAAGTGGCCGGTGTTGTAGCCTTCGGCTTTGAGGGCTTTGGCAAGCGTGTAGTAGGTGGTGTTGAGGCGCGTGATGCTTTGCGCGACGAGCACGTGCTGCGTGGGCGCGGCCTGTTTGACGTGACTTTTCTCGAGGATGACCTGCGGATTGTGCGCGACCGGAGCAGTGAGGCCGATGCGCGCGGGATAGAGTCCGGTCTGAATGCTCGCGCGCGTGGGCGAGCAGAGTGGGTTGGCGGCGTAGGCCTGCGTGAAGCGCAGACCGCGTTGCGCGAGACGCTGGATGTTGGGCGTTTCGTAGAAGGCGTTGGGGCGGTTGAACGTCGTGTCGTTCCAGCCGAGATCGTCGGCGAGAATGAAGACGACGTTGGGCCGAGTGGCCGGGGAGTCAGCGGCGGCCAGGGCCCCGCCGAGGAAACAAATCGAGACGAGCAGGCTGCAGATTCTTTTCATGAGAAGGATTTCGTGAGAGGTAGGAGAGGGGAGGAAGAGTGGGTCGTATCGGTTGGGACAGTGGCGGTATTTTTGGGGCGACGTGAGCGGGGCCGATGGTGGTTGGGGCGGAGCAATCGCGCCCACGGGGCAAGCGCTCGGCGACGATGACGCGTGGCGATGCCGGTGGGTTGCAGACCGCGCCCTACTTTAGAACCTAAAGGTGCTCGTGAATTGATAGGTGCGCGGTTCTTTGAGGGTGTAGACGGCGGTGCTGGGCGTGTTTTTCCCGTCGCGTTTGTCGACGATGAACAGCGGGTAGATCGTATTTTTGTCGAAGACGTTGCGGACGTTCACTTGCATCGTCCAATCGATGCGGTTGTTGAAGACCTTGCGCTTATAGCCAATCCGACCGCCGAAGTTCGCGTAGGACGGCGTGTAGTAAGGCTTCTTCACGTTGATCAAATTGGCGGAATCTACGGCAAAGCCGCCGATCGACGGGCCGCGGGCATTCATGGTTGCCCCGACCGAGAAGCCCTTCAGTCGTTCCGCGAGATCGTAGCTCTGGACCATGTTGAGGGTCCACGAGGAATTGAAGTTCGCGGCTGGGTTGTTCCGAACCTTTTCGAAGTTCGCCAGATTGGTTTCCAATTCGGCGACCGACTGGGAAATGGGAATATTAAGCGCGCCTACGTTCAAATTCTGCCACTCGGGATGCGATTTGATGACCGGCAGAAATTCCGCCAGGTAGCGGGTGATCGTGGGTCCGCGGGCGCTCGTGGTGTTGGCGCCGCGTTTGCTGCCGTTGACCACCATGCGCCACCGCTTGGTGAGATTGGCGGTGACCGCGAGCTCCCAGCCTTTCGAGCTGGTGGACACGGAATCCTGCCACGTCGTCCCAATGGAATTGTAGGGGTAAGTATTATACTTGGGGTCTTTCGTGAAATTGAAGATGGAAATCCACGTCTGATCGATGTGCGACTTGAAGTCACCGAAGACTCCGCTGGAGACTTGCTCGACGGCGTTGATGCTGGAGTTGGAGTAGTAGATGGCTTCGAGGAAAACTTTCCGGTCGAGCAGTTCGAACTTCACTCCGTAGTCTTGGCCCTCGCCCTGAGAATTTGGCAGGATGTCGCCATAGACGTTTAGATTGGCATCGACCACCTTCAGATTGTTCGAGCTGTTGTAGGTAAGACTCATCCAAGGTGTGGTGTGCACCACGAGGCCGCGACTAAACGTGTGGCCACCGCGGTCGCGGCGCGAGCCAGGCAGGAAATCGCGAATATTGATCCCATCCCCGCGCGGAGCAATTCCAGCGGTATCCCGGAGCGCGGCAAAATCGCCGACGGTGCCACGCCAGGACGAGTTGCTGTCTTTGCGCAGACCGCCGGTCACGACGATGCGATCATTCCAGAAAAAACTTTGAGTCGCGAGAGCCTGGGTTTTGACGGTGCTCGAATTCATATTGAGCCCCTGCTGGGCAACGAAACCCGGTGTCACGATACCTGTGCCGGCCCCGGAGGGTGGTTTGTCTCCGGAATAGAGAACGGGGAAAGTCAGGAAATTGGCGCCGGCGCTGGTGCCGATCTTCCCCTTTGAAGGTTCTAGGTAGAAGCGGTAGTTGATCGAGTTTGCCCCATTGATGATGGCGGCGGCTGCGCCCGTGGCGGCGAGCGGAGTTGCATTCCGTGTGACGTTGTTGCTGCTCCAGTTGTTCGTCTCGGCGCGCTCGAGATAAACGGCCGCCTGATGCCGACCAAGATAGGTGAGCCAGTGGCTCTTCGACCGGGTGAAATCGAGATTGTAGGAAGCCGTCACGCGCAGGCCATCAGCCCGGTTGGGTGCATCAATGCGAGTGGGTGCGAGCTCGGTGTAGAGTTTGCCCACGTTGGGATTCGGCTGGCCGTTGGGCATTTGCGCGTTCGGGTCCACAAAGAGATAATCCTGCTGTCCGACCACACCGTTCAAAGCCGTCAGCCGGTTGGACAATTTGTTGAAGGCCACCTCGACGAAGAAATTCTTGGTGATCTGCTGTTCGAGAAAGAGCGACCACGTCTTGTAGTCGTGCAACCGTAGCGCCGTGTTGCCAAAGTTGCTGGCGAACGTTGGGTAGATCGCATCGTTGATGAGCGAGAGGAAATTATTCCCGTTGACGGCAAACGTGTTGGTGGGAAATCCGGCCAGGTTGAAGGTGGGTTTCGCCGTCTGCCCCGTGTTGGTCAGGTTTTGCGTGGGAATCTGGGTGCCCCCGGAGGAAAACTGCGTCGATACCAGGTTGCCGGAGTAGTTGACCGTGCCGGCGGGCTTTCCACCAGCGGTATTGGTGAAAGCCGGGATGATCGGGGCGCCTAGGGCATAATAGGGTGTCACCGCATCGTAGACGGGCCATGGCCGCACCGCCGGCTGGTTGATCAGTCCCTGCTCGTAGTTGGCGCGCAACGTGGTCTTCGCAAAGGGCGTGACTGTCAGAGCCACGTAGTGCCGACGCTGAAAATTTTCGGTGGGCGGCCGGAAAGTATGCGTGGATTCGTAGAGCCCCGAATAACGAAGCGCCACGAGGTTTTTCTTGATGACCTGATTGTGATCGAGGTTGCCGCGAAACGACCCCCGGCTGTCGACCTGATAGGTGAACGACGATGCGTTGCGGTTGGTTTTCGCCCGTTTGCTCGAGGAGACGAAAGCGCCGGAAGCATTGCCCAAGCCGAAGAGAATGGCGTTGGGGCCGCGCGTAAACGTGAGGCTTTCGGTGTTGAAACGGTCGTTCGGAATGTTGCTCGCGAAAAAGTCTTGGCTCACGACCGAGCTCGAACCACCGCGGGTGACAAACTGCTGGTTGCCGACGTTGATGAAGTCGTTGCCGCTGCCGCCGGAGTCGCCGGTCGTCGCGACAAACGCGTCGGTGTTGGGCGCGAACGCCATGAGGTCGTTGATGCTGGTAGCCCCTAGGTCATCCATCATCTGCTCGGTGAAGATCGTGAGCGCTGAGCCGATGTCCTTGATGTCGGTGCGCATGCGGGTGCCGTTGAGGGTCTGGGTGGCGAGGTAACCCTGGTCGGCGGTGGCATCGACTTGGAAGGGAGAGAGGACGATGGCAGTTTCGGTGGTGGCGGCGGGCTTCGGCGCCGGCGTGCTCTGCGCGAGCAGCACAGGCGAAAGCATGAGCAACAAAAGACCGAGGCAGGAGTGCGGACGCGCGGCGCGGGCGGTGGTTTGGGGTGTGGGGCGCATGGGGGTTGGGATCTGGGTTTGGGGAGGTTACTTCGTCGAAAAGGGGATCGCGTCGGTGATGCCGTTCAGCGGCTGGCGGGCGCTGCGGTGGCGTAGCGATAGTTGAAGCGTCCATCCGGCGCGGCGTCGCCGCTGAGATAAATGTCCATGATGTCGCCGGGGTTTTGCGGGTTATCCCACCATTTGAAATCGAACGTGACGGCGTCGCCGGCGGGCAGGCCGAGGGCGGCGCGGGGGACGGCGAACATCAGTTCGTTGCCGGAAACGGTGAGCTGCACCTTCGCGACTTTCTCCCACGTCCAGCCGCCGGCGTTACGCTCGAGCCAGGTTTCCTGGCCGTCGCGGGAACGGTTCACGATAAAGTCGTAGCCTTCCCAGCCGGTGCTGCGCTTTTGGTCGGTGTCGAGGAGCAGGAGCATCCAGTTTGCGTCGGTCGACGCGGTGAGCGGTCGGCGTGTTTGTGCGTAGAAATAGACGTGCGTCGCGTTTCGGGCGACTTTCATGACGGTGAGGTCGTTGCGGCCGCTGGTGCGAACGTAGTGACGCGCGCCCTTTCCGAAGTCGCGGTGATCGTCGTCGAAGGCGTGATCGGTGAACGCGGGGGCGATCTCGCTCCACTGCGAGAAAGCGCCGGTGACGTTAATGGTCTGCGCGGCCGAGGCGGCGGGCAGGGCGGGGTAGCCTTTGTAGCGGCGGACGCCGGCGACGAGTTGGTAGTAGTAGTGGTCGTGGTGGAGCCCGGTGACGGGCTCGATGTCGCGGCTAAATTCTTGGTCGTATTGATCGACGAAGACGACGGGGAGGCCGGGGCGGCTGTATCTTCCGGCGGTCCATTCGTTCCAACCGGTCACCATGACGAAGGGCGGATCGAGCTCGATGGCGCGGCGCCATTGCTCGGCGAAGTTGGGGCCGCGGTCGATGTCGCCGGGCGCAGGCGCTTGTTTCCCGTCGTGGAAACTGCGGCCGCGGGCATTGCCTTGGCTCATGTTGGTGACCTTGCCGTCGGCGGCGCGGAGATTTTGCGCGACGGAGACGTTGACTTGCTCGGGCTTCGCCGGGTCGGTGTCGTAGCTGTAAACCTGCGGATAGGTGTTCTCCCAGTGCCAGGCGTTGGGCGTGTTCACCTGAGTGAAAGGCCAGTGGGCTTTGCGGAGCGTGAAAAATTTCGCGACCTCGGGGCTGGCCTCCTTCGGATCGCAGATGAGGATCGGTTTGCCCTGCCAGCGAAACCAGAGCTCGGGGTAGAGGGCCGGCTTGTAGAGATCGTGGTAGAGTTCCTGCGCGGTTTCGCCGGCCTTGGTGTTGACCATGAAACAAATCTGCGGCGTGCGTCCGCCTTCCTTGCGCACCTGCGTCCAGACTTCGCAGATTTTCAGATAAATGCCCTTGTAGGTATTGCGGTTGGTGGTGTCGAAGATGACGGTGTCAATGCCGGCGTCGGCAAGGAGCTTCGCGTGGCGACGGAGCACCCACGGGTCCATCGAATGATAGTAGCCGTAGAGCGGCTCGCCCCAGTAATACGGACCGCGCGGACCCCACAGCGGCGAATCGGGTTTTTTCAGGAGGTCGGGATCTTGCGGGAGAATTTTTGCAAGGTCGTTCGGTAGGGTCGCGCTGTCGCTGGCGTGAGTGAGGAAATAGAAAATGCCGACGGTGCGGTTCGGGCGGATGCCTGTGCTCTGGGTTGTCGTGGGCAGCGTGCGATCGAGCGCGTCGGTCGCGGGCCAAGGTGTGCCGGGATTGATCGCGGCGGGTGGGGTGAAGGCTACGGGCGCGACGCAACCCGCGAGAACGAGCGCGAGCACGGTCAGGGCGAGGAATTTCATGGCGGCGCGCGCGGCGTTCACGGGTTTGTGAGTTCGGCGCGTTCGGCGGAGTATTTTTTCAGGAGCGCGTCGAGGCGGGCGGTGATCTGCGCGGCGGTGCCGACGACGAGCCAGTAGCGATAGCGGTAGGTGGAGCGCGGGCCAAGGTTCACACGGTCGATGGGCGCGACGTGCATACACGGGCCGGCGACGGGATCGTCGGTTGCGCCGCCGGCGTGCGGGCCGAAATTCCACGGCTGCGTCGCGCTCGGGCTGAAGACGGCGACGCCTTCGCCGTCAGGCGCGAATACGGCCATGATGTTTCTTGGCGGTGTGGTGCGGCCCCACGGCGGGCCGGGTGGTTGCGACTCGTCGCGCCACGCGCCGTCGCCGAGGTAAGTTTTCATCGTGGAGAAATTACGCGTGAAATAGCACGCGGGGATCTCCTGCGGCGAGAGGCGCGCTGGGCCCCAGTGGTCGCCGGGCTCGCGTTGGGCGACGAATTCACAGCGGACGACGACGACATCCGGCATCGCGGGCTCGAAGGACGTCCACTGCCGCATGAGCGCGGCGGCAGGCTCGTTGGGCATGTCCCAAAGATTTGGAATCGTTTCGGCGTAGAGCGTGCGGTCGTCGAGTCGCCGGAATTCGGTGACGCGCGCCCACGAGCCCACGCCGCCACCCTGAATGGGATTCCACGACCACGGGCTCCACGACTTGCTCTGGCCTTCGGCGCGCCGGTCGAGGCGGAGGCCGGCGTAATAAGATTGCTGGATGAGGCGGCCGGGGTCGGCGGAGTTGACTATGTTTTTCGGGTAGCCTGCCCACGAGAGCCACGTGATCGCGGCGCCCTTCGCGCGGTCGATGCCGACTTTTACGGTGCCGTTGTCGAGCGTGAGCAGGTCTTCACCGCGCGGGGTGATGTTTTGCGTCGCAGCCGCAACGCCGAAGGCAGACGCCGACGCGATCAGCACGAGTCTTAGGCCAGCGAGGTTCATCCTAAAATTCACTTGGCCGCGACCGGTGGCGTCCACCAGGTGTCGAGTTTCTTCCGCAGCTCACGCACGCGTTCGGGCTGCTTCGCGGCGAGGTCGGATTTTTCCCACGGGTCGGACTGCAAATCGAAGAGCTCGGGCTTTCCGTTGGGGACGTTGCGTGCGTCGGGCACGATGAGCTTCGACCAGCCGTGGATGATCCAGCGGTGTTCGAGACTCCGCGTGGGCGCGCCGACGTCGGCAATGTTGTGCGCGTATTGCTCGCCGTGAATCGTGGTGCGCGCGGCGACGGCCTTGGCGTCGGTGAGGTCGAGGCCGGGGAGACTTTTCGGGAGCGGGGTTTTCAGCAGTGCGGCGAGCGTGGGCCAGAGGTCGATGTTGCTCGCGAGGTGGTCGCGATCCATGCGCGGTGCCACGCGGCCGGGCCACGAGATCATGATCGGCGTGCGGTGGCCGCCCTCGTAGGGGGTGAGCTTGGAGCGGGGCGCGAAGCGGTTGGCGACCTCGGGATTTTGGATCCAGCCGTTGTCGGTCGTGTAGAGGACGATGGTGTTTTCGCGCAGGCCTTTTTTATCGAGATAGCCGAGGAGTTCGCCGCAGGTGCGGTCGAACCACTCGACGCTGGCCCAGTAGCGGGCGACCGGTTCGCTCGGGGCGAGCTTGAGGTATTTCGCGAGGAGGTCGGCCGGCGGCGTGTGCGGGGCGTGGGGCAGCATCGGGGCATACCAGACGAGCCACGGCTGAGTGCCGGACTTTTCAATGAACTGCGTGATCGGCGCGAGACCCTGGCGACCAATCTCCAATCCGATGCCGCCGTGGCGGTCGCCTTTGGCGGTGCCGACCGTCATGGCTTCGCTGAAGCCAGCGGATTTCACGGGATCGCCTTCCCACCACTTGCCCGTTTCGAATGACCGATAGCTGCGCGAGGTGAGGTCGCGGATAAAGTTCGGACGCGAGTGGAAATTTTCGATGATCGTATTGTAGTAGCGCGCGTATTTCGGATCCGCGCGACCGGTCTGGGCGTTGACGCCGGCGTCGGGAAGGGTGGGGTCGTTGCCGGTCACGCCGTGTTGATGCGGATAGAGGCCGGTCGCGATGCTCGAGAGCGACGGCCGGCAGAGCGGCACGGGCGAGTAGCCGCGGGTAAAGGTGAGGGACTGCGCCGCGAGTTTGTCGAGAGCGGGCGTCGCGATGTGCGGATGCCCCATGAAGCTGTAGTCCTCCCAGCCCTGGTCGTCGGAGATGACGACGACGATGTTGGGTCTTGGTGCGACGACGGCGGCGGCGGCGGGGGCCGGAGCAAGGGGGACGCTGAAGAGAAGTGCGAAAAAAGAACCGAGGATTGGTTTCATGCGCTGGGTTTGAGAGGGCTCAAGAGGTTTGGTGATGGGGGATGGGTTGGAATTTGGCGGGATGGAATTTCATCGCGCGGGGCAGCGTGGAGCACGGTGAAAAGTGGCCAAGGCATGGGAAAAGCGTGATCAACAGGAAACGATTCCTTTTTCATCTTGCATTCAAGGAAAAACCGATCGCTGGCCGAAAACTCCCTCCCACCGTAAAAGCGCCGCGCGCCCCGCTCCTCCGATTGAATCTTTCGGTCTTGAGGGCCGTTTCGATATTGTTTTCTCCGGAAACGAGTCTCGGCAAAATCAGCCGGTCCGTGAGGTGCGCGCTGCTCTTGGAATCGATCATTTCGTGCATCCGCTGGCACGCCAACCGGGTAATCAGCCTTCGGCTAAACCGTAACGCCCACGTCACGTGAACCTAAAATGGGGCGGCCAACGGGACTCGAACCCGCGACCCCAAGATTCACAATCTTGTGCTCTAACCAACTGAGCTATGACCGCCGTAAAATAGGAGCGCGAAATGTCGCCAGCGACTTCGGCACTGTCAATCCATTGTTCCCGCGATTGCCGTTGCGCGGGCCGGGGGCGTTTCACTTTCTCTTGCCCCATCATGCCGCGCTTGCGTCTGGTCACCTTCAACATCGCCCACGGCCGCGGCCTCACCCCCATCCAGGGCCTGACCTCCCAGCGCAAGCTCCGGGTAAATCTCCGCCGCATCGCCGCGCTGCTCGACCGGCTCAAAGCCGACATCGTGGCGCTGCAGGAGATCGACGAGCGTTCGCGCTGGGCTGGAAATTTCGACCACCTCGACTACCTGCGCGTGCACGCCGGTTTTCCGCACGCCGTCTTCGGCATCACCAACCGCCGCACGGGTCTCCTTAATCTCAGTTACGGCAACGCCGTGCTCTCGCGCCATCCGATCGGTGCGTCGGAGACGGTCGCGTTTGGCCAGCGGAACATGGGTGAGAAGGGGTTTCTTTATGTCGAACTCGACGTGGCCGGTCGCTGCGTGCCCGTCGTAAACCTGCATCTCCACCATAGCTCGCGAGCCCAGCGGCTGCGCCAACTGGATCGCCTGCTGGCCTGGTTACGGGAAAAGCGGCGCGCTCGCGGCGCCGCGTGGATGGTGCCGCCGATCGTCTGCGGCGACTTTAACACCCCCCGTTCTGTCTCCGATGCCTCAGCCTCGCTCTTGAGCCATCTTTGCGACCATGGAGACTATACACTCCACCCGCGGGTCGGCCGCACGTTTCCGTCGCCGTTGCCGACCCGCACCCTCGACTACATTTTCCTCCCGCCTGAATGCGAATTGACGCGCTGGGAGATTGTGCGCTCAGTCGCCTCCGACCACCGGCCGGTGTTGGTCGAGTTCGACTTGAAATAAAAATTTCTTTGCGCCCGGCGCGCGATTTTGCGGCGATAAAGGTTCGCATGTCCCGCCTCGCCCAAATCTTTGCCCGCACCCGCGCGGAAAACCGCGCCGCTTTCGTGGCCTATGTCTGTGCGGGCGACCCTGATTTCGAAACCTCGGTCGCCGGTTGCCGCGCGCTCCTGGCGAGCGGCGTGGATCTCCTCGAATTAGGGGTGCCGTTTTCCGATCCACTGGCGGACGGGCTGACCAACCAATTGGCCGCGCAGCGGGCGTTAGAGAGCGGGATGACGGCGGCCCGCGTCGGCGAGCTGGTGCGGCGCATCCGCGAGTTCAGCGACGCGCCGATTATTTTCTACACCTACTACAATTTGATCTTCGCCAATGGCGTCGACGCCTACGTGCGCGCGGCGAAGACCGCAGGCGTGGATGGCATCCTTGCCCTCGATCTGCCCCCAGAGGAGGCCGGGGAGTTCATCGCGGCGTGCCGCGCGCATGGCGTGGACACGGTCTTCATCATTGCGCCGACAACCCCCGACGCCCGTATTCCGAAGATCGCGGCGGCGACTACCGGGTTTCTTTACTACGCGTCACGCGAGGGCGTGACAGGAGTGCGCGATCAGGTGGCGGCCAATATTCCCGAGGCGATCGCGCGCATCCGGGTGCACACGAAGCTGCCGATCGCGGTCGGCTTTGGGATTGGTTCGCGCGCGCAAGTGGCCCAGGTCGCCGCGACGGCGGATGGCGTGGTGGTGGGTAGTGCGTTGGTAAACTGCGTGCGGAGCAACCTCGCCGACCGCGCCAAAATCGCGCCCGCGCTCGCGGCCAAGGCCGCCGATCTGTCCGCGGGCGTGAAGCGTTCCTAAACCATGGCTGCCTCCGCCCGCCAGATCCTGCTCATTGATGACGACCGGCTGCAATACCGGCTCGTGCAGGCGCATTTCAAGAATTTCAGCGGCGACCGTTATCACTCGACAGGGCCGCAACCTACGAAGAGGGACTGGAGAAGCTGCAGGGTGGGACGCACGCCGCCTGTCTGCTAGATTTTCAACTCGGCGAGCGTGACGGCCTCCAGCTTATCCGGGAGGCGGTGGCGCGGGGTTGCCGCACGCCCATTGTGTTTCTCACGGCGGAGACGGCTGAGCGGGTGGATATCGCGGCGATGAATGCGGGGGCGCTCGATTATCTGGTGAAGGGCGAAATCACGCCGCGGATGATCGAACGATCCCTGCGCTATGCGCTGAAACTTGGCGAGACCCTCGAGGCCCTCCGCCGGCTCGCGACGCGCGACCAACTCACGGGCTTGCTGAACCGCCGCGAGTTTGAACGCATCCTCACCGAGGAGGAGGAGCGCTCGCGGCGTTTCGGCCATCCGCTGTCGCTCGTGATGATGGACATCGATCATTTCAAACGGGTCAACGACACGCACGGGCACCCGGCGGGCGACGTGGTGCTGCGCGAAGTGGCGCGCCGCGTGGCCGATCAGGTGCGGACGGTGGATCGCGTGGTGCGCTTCGGCGGGGAGGAACTCGTGCTGATTCTGGTGCAGACGGACCGGGTCGGCGCGCTCGACGTGGCGCGCCGGGCATGTGCGGTCGTGGAACGCGACCCGGTGCTCGTCGGCGACACCATTGCACTGAATGTCACCGTGAGCGCCGGAGTGGCGGCGATGCCGGTCGACGCCTCGTCGGGCCTCACGCTGCTAAACGCCGCCGACAAGGCGCTCTATGCCGCGAAGTCGCGCGGGCGAAACCGGGCGGTGGCGTTCAACGAACTCTAGCTGCGCTGGGCGCGGGTTGGAAGCGGCGTGACGGCAGTGGGCCATCACTCCTCGCTCGCACGACGGGAGCGGAGCCGTATGAATGGACCGCGATGAAACCTGTTCTGCATGTGCTCACGGGGCCGACGGCAGTGGGCAAGACCGAGTGGGCGTTGCGCTGGGCGGAGGCGCATGCAGCGGAAATTGTGTCGTGTGATTCGCTGCTGTTTTACCGCGGAATGAACATCGGCACGGCGAAACCGACGGCGGAGGAACTCGCGCGGGTGCCGCATCACCTCGTGGATGTCTGCGAGGTGAGCGAGCAGATGGATGTGACAGATTACGTGCGGCTGGCCCGGGCGGCAGTGGGCGAAATTGCCGCGCGGGGGCGGGCTGTGCTCGTGACGGGGGGCAGCGGTTTTTATCTGAAAAGTTTTTTTGCGCCCGTGGCCGATGACGTGGCGGTGTCGGCGGCATTGCGCGAGGAGGTCGCGGCGCTCTCCCTCGCTGAGGCGGTCGCGAGGCTGCGGGAAATAAATCCAGGCGGGCTCGGGACCCTCGACGTGGCGAATCCGCGGCGCGTGACCCGAGCGTTGGAGCGCTGTATGGCGTCGGGCCGGCCGCTGGCGGAGCTGGCGGCGGAATTCGCGCGCCGGCCGGGGGCGTTCGCGGACTGGCGGGTGGAACTGACGCGACTCGACCGCCCGCCGGAAGAGCTGGCGGGGCGAATTGCAGCCCGCGTCGAAATGATGTTGGGTAGACGTGGCGGTGACCGCGAGGCTGGCGGCCTGATCGAGGAGGTGCGGAAGTTGCGGGCGGCGGGATTCGAACGAAATTCCAGCGCCGCGCGGGCAATTGGTTATCGCGAAGTCCTGGAGTATATCGACGGCCGTTTGTCCGAGACGAACCTAGCGGGCGAGATCACGCAAAACACGCGGGCATTGGTGAAGAAGCAACGAACATGGTTCCGGACGCAGTTGCCAGAACACCGGGTGCTCGCGGCGGGGGCCTTGCGGAACGAGGCGGAATTATTTCCGGCGTGACGGCGTCGGAGCCGGAAACGCGAAAGAGTGCGACGGAGACGCAAGATTAGGGGTCAATTAATAGATGACAAATGCCCGCTGCCAGAGTGAGACAGTGCGCACGATGTCAACTAATGATTGACTAACGATTTGGACCTCGAAGCGTAGGCAGGCGATTGATGGTGGTCGATTGAGCGCCGGGTCGCTAAGCCGGTCAGCGGGCCGGGGTGGAGGCCCTGGTCGGCGCGGCGATCACGGGAGGTCCGGACCAGCGGACGGCGGAACGGCGAGAAGCGGAGGGCGGAGGAGAAAGAGAACGCACGGCCGGCGGGAAACGGCGATCCGCCCTACTTGGTTCGGCGGTAGGTGTCGCGGCTGTAGATGAGAGTGTCGAGCGAGAGGAGATCAACGATGCCACTGGTGGTCGTGGTGAGACAGAGCTGACCGACCGCGGCGGGAGTCGAAGGCGGTCGCGGTTTTGGGTCGCGGCGGGCGAGACGGTAAGTGTCCCTGATTTCACCGGAGCCGGGCTGGGCACCACGCTCGGAAAATGCGATCTGTCCGTCGGCCGCGATGACGACGAGGCGGTCGCCGGGTTGATCGCCGGTGGCATAGGTCCCGATGGCGTCGTGCTGGCGGGCGGCGCGTTCGGCGGGGTCGGTGAGCAGCGTGGTGACGGGATCGGCGCTGACGGATTCGGTGTGGAGAAAGGAGCGGCCCGCCTCAGCGCCGAGCAGGAGGGCGGCGAGAAAAATGGCGCTGGCGAGCCAGAAAGCGCGGCGGGGCGCGGAGGTCGCAGTGGAGGGGCGAGAAGTGTCGGGCATGACCGGAGTGGCGTCGTCGGTGGCTGGTGCGGTCAGTGTTCGAGCACGTAGACCGGGTAGTGGCGGTAACCGAGACGGAAGGTCCCGGTGGCGAGGTCGCCGTTGTCGAGCTGGTGATCGAGGTCGGCCAGCTGGTTTCGATCGGAGCTAACGCGGTGCCCGCCGAGAGTGGCGATGACGATGGCGGCGTGGTAGCGTTCGCCTTGTTGGGGGCGGTTGGGCGCCCAGGTGTAGAAACCCCCGATGGGGGTGACGCGCGACCAGTTGGTGGCGGTGAGGCGGGCAGTCATCCCGGCGGGAATGGCACCGGGCACGCCAGTGCCAGCAGGCCAGTCGCCGTGCTCGCGGGCATAGGATTGGAAGGCGCTGGAAAACGTGCGGAGATCGCGGGCCACGGCGGCGGAGCGGGCGTGGAGGTTGAACTGCTTTAGCGCCGGCAGGGCCAGGGAAAGAGCGACGCTGATGATGAACACGATCACCGACACTTTTAGAAAACTGAAGCCGGCGTGGTGGCGGGCAGGAACAGTGACGGGGCGCATGGCAGGGGGCGGCAGGACGGAACGCGCGCGGGCGCCGCGAAAGGGCGGAGACTCAGCCAACGGCGGAGGCGCGAGCAAGGCGATTGAAGATCACGAAGTGAGAGGCGATGATCAGGGGAACGAGAAACGTCGGGAGCAGGCTGAGCGGCAGATGGGTCAGGGCGCGCAGCTGCGAAGGATCGGAGAGATTGAGGCGCGCGGCGGTGAAGGCGACCAGGAGAATGTCGACGAGGCCGATGACGTTCCAGATGGAGATGGCGCGAGACCGGAGTGGTGGGCCCAGCGGAGCGAGGGCGACAACGAGGGCGAGGGTGGCGACGACGATGTCGCCGATGCCGCCGGGCACGGCGAAATCGTGAGGCAGCTCGCCGCGGCCGTAGAGCACGAGAAAATAGATCCCGACGAAGCGCGTGACGTGCAGGAGGACGAGGGCGCGGAGGTCGAGTGCATCGGCCCAGGCGCGGAGCGCCGCGACGCGGAAATAGCCGTAGAGGAGGAGTGCGGTGAGCCCGAAAAGGATGCCCGGGATGGCGGGCGGGGGAAGACGTTGGAGCAGGGAAACCCGACCGACGGCGACGGCGGTGGCGAACCAGAGCCAGAAGGCAAGGCGAACGACGACCTGGGTGAGCATGGAGCGAGCGAATCCCGTCGGGGGCGGGGCGGCGAGCGCGGAGTGAGGGCAAAAAAAAGCGGCGGTCAGAGACCGCCGCATCAGGAATGAATGGCGGGCAAAGAACCGCGGGCCGGCTTATTCGGGGAGAGCAATGCGGAAGCGCTGGAGCGAAGTGCCGTCGAGGCGATGGAGCTCGGCCACGGCATTGCGGAGGGCGACCTTGGTGGTGAGTTCGTTGACCCGCGCGGCTTCAAGATCGTCCTGCGCTTGCAGCACGAGGCGGCTAGTGGAGAGGCCGGCGTCGAAGCGGGCTTTCTGCTGTTCGTATTGCTTTTCGCTGAGCTTGGTCGCCTGGGCGGCGATGCTGACGCTGGCCAGATTGGTCTCGACGGCGCGGACGTCGGCGCGGACCTGCACGAGGAGGGTTTGTTCAAGCTGCCTCAGGCGGGTTTTCTGGGAGCTGAGACTGGCCGTGCTGGACCGGAAGCGGGCCAAATCGGCCTTCATGCCCCAGGGCATCGTGTAGACGAGGCCGAGGCCCCAGTTATTGCCGTGGTGATCGGGCAGGTTGCTAATGGCGTCACCGTAGGAGTGGTCGGTGTTGTTATAACCGAGCGAGCCGTTAAGATTGAGCGTGGGGAGCTTATTCTGTTTGGCAGTGGCGAGGCTGATTTCGAGCTGCCGGATCACGGAAGCGGTTGAGAGGTAGTCGGGATAGTTGTCGCGGACGAGTTTGTAGGAGCTGGCGAAGTCGGGCGGGCTTTCGTTGTAGTCAGGAAAGGTGACGGGACCTGGGCGGGTGTCGAAATTATCAGGTGTCGAGAGCGCGAGAAGGTTATCCTCATTGTTGCGGACGGTCTGCTCGGCCTGGATGACGGCGCGGCGGGCGTTGGCGACGCCGACTTCGGCGGTGAGGACATCGAGGTCGGTGGCGACGCCAGTGTTACGGCGAGCCTGGTTTTCGTCGAAGAGCCTTTGCGCGAGTTCAAGGGAGAGCTGACGGATGCGGAGAGTCTCGCGGGCCGAGACTAGGTTGTGGTAGGCGGTCTCGGTATCGCGGATGACGGTGAGGACGCGGCTGCGGTAGTTCAGGACCGCAATGCTGACGCCGATCTTGTTGGACTCGATGTTGGCGGTGACGACGGCGCGACCTGCTCCCTTGAGGAGTGGCTGGCTAACAGTGGCGGTGACGCCGCTGGCGTAGGCGGGGTTGAGGGTGGAGAAGCGGGAGTTGGTGGCGCTGCGACTGAGATTGGTCGAGAGGCCAAGGGTGGCGCCCGTCTGGGGGAGCCGCTGACTGATGCCGACGGTGGCGGAGGTGCTGTCGGCACGCGGGCCGACGAGGGCGGTGCCGTCGAGCGTGCTGGTGGTGGAGGCGGCTTGGTTGAGTCCGCGGTTGGCGGAAGCCGTCAGGGTGGGCTCGAAGTCAGATTTCGCGATGTTGAGATTCTCCTTTGCGATGTCGGTGGAGTAGCCCTGGATTTGCAGGTCGAAATTTTTCTTCATCGCGCGGGCGATGCATTCTTCAAGAGTGAGGGGCGCACCGGGGACGAGAGCCTGGGCGCGAAGCGCCGCGAGCGCGGCGAAGCAGAAGAAGAAGGAGAGGAAGGCGCGGGTGAGGTGGCGTGACATGACTGTTAGAGGAGGTGAGACTGAAAGGAGGGAAGTGCAGAAAAGAACACGGTGGGTGGAGGAAAGTTACTGTTTTTCGAATTCACCACCGGAGGTGCGTTTCAACACTGTGAAGCCCGCTTGTCTGGCGCGCGAGACGGAAAGTGGGGCGGAAAGTTTCGGGGAATTTACCGGCTGAGCCGTGACCCGCCGGACGGGCTGGCCGCAGGTGGGGCATTCGATCAAGGCGGTGGCGCTCGCGGACGAGCGGTGCTCAAACCCGGCGCCGCAAAGGCGGCAGGGCGGCGAGAGCGGGGCGTAGGCCTGAAGCGGCATCACGGCGATTGCACAACAGGGCGGGGTGGGGCGGCGAGTCGAAAGATGCCGAGCGGTTGCGCCAGGGGATGGGCGGTCGGGCGGAGGCCGACTGGCCCACGGCCCGGGAAGACCGCCGCAGTTACTGCTGCTTCGGTTCGGATTTTTTCAATTCCTGGGCGACCAGCTCGGTGACGTAGGCGGTGCCACTGAGGCGCGCGGTGTAGCTGGCGAGTTGCGCGCGCGTCGAGACGAACTGCGGATTCGCCTCCGTGAGATCGGGGACCTTTTTTTCCGCCGCATAAACAAAGGTGCCCTTGTCCGCCGCGATGATCATATCGGCGAGCTGGCCGCGCTCCAGGCGTTCGAGCGGGCCCAGGATGGAATAGTCGACGTCCTGCGGTCGGTTGCGAAGCGTAAAGGCGGGGAGCGTCTTGGACTCAAGCTTCACGCCGGCGGTGGTCGCTGCCGCGGCGGTGGCCTTCTCAAAGTTGTCGCCGGCCTTGAGGCGCGCCTCAACGAGGCCCTTGATGGTCTTGCCGAGTTCGACGAAGCGCTTGCGCTTTTCGCCTTCGGTGTAGTCCGTCGCAACTTTTTCGCGCACCTCGGTGAGGAGCGACTTGCGAGCCGGCTGGGTCTCCTTCCAAACGAGGATGACGCCGCCGGAGGGGGCGGACAGGGCTTCGGATATTAACCGGCCCTGATCCTTGCCCAGTTTGAAGGCCTCGGCCGCGATCTCGGCCGAGCTGCCGAGTTCAACGGGACCGGCTTCGCGGGTGAACGGGGCGAGCGGCTTGAGCACGAGCTTGCGGGCGGTGAGGAACGCATCGAGCGCCGGGCCGGGCGCGACCTTGCCTTCGTAGAGCGCGAGCGCGGCGTCGCTCGCGGTCTTGACGGCGAGGCGCTGGGCGCGTTCGAGTTTGAGGGCGCCCTCGACCTGGCCGCGGACGGCGGCGAAGTCGGCGGCGGGGTCGGCCTTCGGAATCGCGGGCGGCGGAGTTTTTGCGTCGAGGGCGGGCTTGACCTCCACGGGCTTGGGAAAGCGCGCGGGGTTGGCATCGTAATGGGCGTGGACCTCGGTGGCGGTGACGGCGACACTGGCAAAGTAATTGAGCAACGGGAAATCGACATAACTGGCAACGACCCGAGCGGGAACCTCATAGCGGAAGGAATTTTCCTCGAAGAATTTTGCGAGCTCGAGGACGGTCGGCTTGATCACCGGCGCATAGCTGGCGTAGTCGGTGGTGGCGGTGGCGAGCGTCCAGGAAGTGTCGGCGCGGGAGAGCTGCGATTTCACGTCGCCGGGGAGCACATAGCCGGGGCCGGCGAGGAGTTTATTGACTTTCTCCACGCGGACGTCGGCGGAGATGATGCGGGCGATCTCGGCCTCGTTCAGGCCGCGGGAATTGGTTTTGAGGTTGTCGCGGAAGGTGGCGTAGGCCTTGGCGTCAAACTGGCCGTCCTGGCCGGAGAACATCCGCAGGGTCTTGATGGCCGCGGTGATTTCCGCGGGAGTCGCGGCCGGAATGTGCCACTGGTCGGCGAGGTGGAGCGTGGCCGCGCGCTGGAAGGCGTAGTCCTGGATGCGTTCGCTATCGAGGCCACTCATGGCGCCGAGCTGGAGCTGGGCGCTCAATTGAGCGTCACCGACGAGGCGCTGCTGGTCGTCACGGAGGCCCAGGTTGTAACCGAAAAACGCGCGATCGATCATGCGGTGGCTATCGGAGCCGCCGATTCCGGAGGAGGCGTTGAAAACCCAAATCAGGGGCACCGCCATGATGAGCAGCATGCCCGCGAAGATGAGGCGGAAGTGGTGCTGAAAATATCTTTGGATCCAGGAAATCATTGGGAGAAAACGTCGGACGCTAGGTCGCACCGGGCGCGTGGCAAGGGCAATTCGCGCGGCGGAATTCGAGCGACTCCCGCGGGACGCAGCGGCCGGGCCGTTCGCTCACGGCCCCGTCCGCCGTTCGCCGAGTGAGAAGGGCGGGCGGGACTCGTCGAAGGGGTGGTCGGCGAAGAGTTCTTCGAGGTTTTTTTTGAAAAATTCCTGCTCGCCGAGGCGCGCGAGCCCGGTGTCGTAGTGGTGCAAAATGGGATCGATGCGCTCGAGTGACTGCCCGATGGGGTCGTCGCCGAAATTGTCGTCGAGGGTTTTGAATTCGAACAGATTGATGCGGTTGAGCGGGCGCGCGGGCTGGAAGAGGTGCTCGGTCGCGGGCGTGCCGGGCGCGGGGCGCAACGTGACGATGAGTTTCATGTGGACGAGGCGGTTGAGGCACTCGTTGAGAATCTGGGTGGGGACCTTGAGGAGCTCACCGAGCTGCGAGGCGGTGACGGGCGGCAGGCAGACCTCGAACCGGCGGCAAATCGTGAGGAGGGCGACCAGCGAGAGGCGCTCGCGCATCGACTCGGTGAGCTGGTTCCACGCCGCCTGGCTGTTGCGGAAGTGGACGTTTTGGACGGCGTAACTAATCACGCCGCCGATGAGGACGAACAGCCAGACGGTGTAGAGGCCGAGCATCAGCACGAGGGGCACCGCCAGCTGGCCGTAGAGGTTCTGGGTGAGGACGACGCGGCGGACGTAGAGAAACGCGACGAAATTATTCAGCAGGAGCAGCAGCGCGACCACGAACGCGCCCGCAAACGCCGCGCGCCAGAACACCCGGGTGTTCGGGATGACGCGGTAAACGAGCGTGAGCAGGGCGACGAGCAGCGTGAGCGAGAACGCCGGCAGCGACCAGCGGAGCACCGCGAGCAGTTCGTGGCCACCGGGCAGCCGGGTGAGTGAGGCATCGAACACGTTGACGGCGGCGCCCGCCCCGAGCAACGCGAGCGTGCCAAAAAACAGCACGGCGCCGAGCGTGAGGATGGTCCAGTAAAACACGATGCGCATGAGCAGCGACCGGCCCAGGCGGATGCCCCAGATATCGTTGAACGCATCTTCCACTGCCTTGAACATGAGCAGCACAATCAGAATCAGCGAGAGCGCGCCGAAGACGCCGCCATAGCCAGAGCGCGCATTGGTGATAAACCCATTGAGCATCGTGACGATTTGCGGGCTGACCGCGACCCCGGTCGGGCTGCCGGGCTTGAGGTCGTCGAGCTGCTTGAGCTGCGGGGCGATCTGCTCCAGTAATAGGCCGAGCTTGGTGGCGACGAAGTTGGGGTCGTCGTTGTTCCCGAGGACGAAGCCGCCGATGAGCACGGCGATGGCGATCAGCGGACCGAGCCCGAGCAGGGAGCTAAAACTGAGGGCGGCGGCCCGCGCGGGGACTTTCGTCTCAAAGAAGACCGTCCAGGTGATCGAGACGACGCGCAGAAAAGCGTATGACCAGCCGCGGACCGAAGTGTCGTTGAGGCGCGCGGGCGCCCAGATTTCCTTTTGAAATAAGTGCAGCGTTTGCTGCACGAGACCGGCGAAGCGCACCGGTGGCGGGGAATGCGGTTGGCCGGAATGCGCCACAGGTTATTGCGACAAGAGATACCTAGCGAGCGTGCCCATCCCCGCCACCGCCGCGCCGGCCGAGATGATCACTGGCACCAAGCTGACGAAAATCGTGCAGAGATACAGCCCGGCTGATCCGAACGCGACCTGGATGATCGGCACCGGCAGGCCGTTCGCATAAAACATGAAACCCATCAGGCCAAAGCCGAGCGCCGCGCGAAAACGCACGAACTGATAGAGACTGGTCATCCCGAGGCCCAGCCCGACGATGAGCATGACATCGAGCGCGCCGAGGATCACGAGGGGAGACCCCATGATTTTAGCCGGATCCATCGAAAGAATCGCGTCGGTCGACGGCAGAATCTCGCCGGCGGCGGCGGCGACCAGAGCGGCGATGGCGGCCCACATGCCGATCTTCGCGGCGCGCATCATGGCGATTTCGGGATCTTTGCGATCAGCGGTGTCGTCGGTGCGGCCTTCGGCGGCGGCGAGCAGGTCGTCGACGGTGATGGGCTTCGCGTTTTCGTCGGTCTTGTTGAGGGTTTTGATTTCCTTCGCCTTGAGGCCGAGTTTTTTCTTCTCGGGGAAGGCGGCGGCCATGAGCTCGGCGTTGGTGCTGAATGCGACCCACTGCTCAGTCGCGGCGTCGTAGATCAGGGTCTCGGCCGTCATTTGACCGGTTTCCGCCAGAGAGGTGATTTGCTCGAGGTTGTAAGGCCCGCGGGCCTCGGTCTCGGATGCGTTGCGGATGTAGATTTCCAGCATGGCCATGGGCGGAGGGTGGGGAGGTGGAGGGTGAGCGGCAAGCGCGATTTCACGCGCTACATGCGCGGCAAGGTGCGCAGGCCGAGGAGGTGGAGGCCGGTCTCGAGGACGAGCAGGGTCCGGGCGCAGAGCAGGAGGCGGCGGGCGCGAACGGCGGGGTCGTCCACGATCACTTTGTCGGCGGCGTAGAACGTGCTGAATTCGCCGGCGAGTTCGTAGAGGTAGGTGCAGAGAAAATGGGGGCGAAGCTGCGCGGTGGTGAGGCGCAGGGTAGCGGCGAAGCCGAGCAGTTTGCGGGCGAGCGCGGTTTCGGTGGTGGTGGCAGGCGCGGTCGCACCGGTGGCCGCGGCGGGGTCGTAAGGGTCGAGCCCGAGCTTGCGAAAAATCGAGCGGACGCGCGTGACCGCATAGAGGAGGTAGGGCGCGGTGTTGCCTTCGAATGACAGGATCTTGTCCCACGCAAAGACGTAGTCGCTGCTCCGGTTTTGCGCCAGGTCGGCGTAGCGCACCGCGCCGAGGCCCACGGCGCTCGCGATGTCGCGACGCTCAGCCTCGGGCAGCTCGGGCGATTTTTCGGTGACGAGCGCGAAGGCGCGTTCCTCGGCTTCGGCGAGCAGCGCCTTGAGTTTGATCGGGTCTCCCGAGCGGGTTTTGATCGCCTTGCCGTCTTCGCCGAGGATGGAGCCAAAGGAAACGTGCTCGAAGTGCGGCGCCGAGCGATTGGTTTTCGTAAACCATTTTTGCGTCGTTAGCCACAGCTGTTCGAAGTGGTCGCCCTGACGGGTGTCGGTGAGGATGGCGATGGCGTTGGCCTTCAATTGCTCGGTGCGGAAGAGCATCGTGGCGAGATCGGTCGACGCGTAGTTGGACGCTCCATCGGATTTCCGGATGATGAACGGTTGGGTCTTGAACCGCGGATGCTCGGGGTGGAAGACCACGACGGCGCCTTGCGAATCCTCAGCGAGCCCGCTGGCGCGGAGCTCGTCGTAAACCTGCGTGAGCTTGTCATTATAAAAGCTCTCGCCGAATTGGTGGTCGAAGTGGATGTCGAGCTTGCGGTAGATTTCCTCGAACGCGCCCGAGCTGATGGCGTTGATCTGGTGCCAGAGGGCGAGGTTTTCGGGATCGCCGGCCTGGAGCTTGACGAGTTCGGCACGCGCCGCGTCGAGCGTGGCGGGATTTTCCTTGGCAGCGGCGTCGGCCGCCTTGTAGAGGCGTTCGAGCTCCTCCAGCGGATCGGCGGCCAGCGCGGCTTCGTCGCGGAGATTCTTGTAGCCCCAGATGAGTTTCCCAAATTGCGTGCCCCAGTCACCGATGTGATTGTCGCGCACCACGTCGGCGCCGCAGAAGGCGAGCAGCCGGCAGATGGCTTCGCCGATGACCATGCCGCGAATGTGACCGACATGGAGCTGCTTCGCCGTGTTGGGCGAGCTGAAGTCGACGACCCAGCGGTGACCGCGATAGAAGTTGGATGCTCCGGACTTCAGGTGCTCCGCGGAGTCGTAGGTGTTGAGCCAGGCGAGGAGGGCGGCGGGCTTGAGTTTGAAATTGATGAAGCCGGGGCCGGCGACCGCGACGTCGCACTGGGAGAGGATCTCGGCGGGGAGAGCGGTGATGAGCTGTTCGGCGACGGCGCGGGGATTGAGTTTGCGGGCTTTGGCGTAGCCGAGCACGCCGTTTGCCTGAAAGTCACCGTGGCGGGGGTCGGCCGGGCGGACTTCGGGCGTGAAGGCACCCGTCTCCAGACCGGCCGCGACGGCAGCTTGGGCTTGGAGAGTCGCATCGAGGTAGGCAGCGATGTCGAACGGGACGTGCATCGCGCGAGGAAACGCGAGCGCGCCGCGGGCGCGCAAGCGTGGAGTTGACCGGGCGGGGGGGAAACGGAGTTGCATCGGGCGCGGGCGGTGGTTGGCATCGCCCGGAAATGGAGGCGCACTTGATCGAGTTTCTCAGCATGATGCTGCGCTGGCTGCACGTGATCGCGGGCATCGCGTGGATTGGGTCGTCGTTTTATTTCATCTGGCTGGACAACTCGCTCGAACCGCCGCCGGCCGGCTCTGACACCGCGAAGAAGGGCGTGGCGGGTGAGTTGTGGGCGGTGCACGGCGGCGGTTTCTACAATCCGCAGAAATACGCGGTCGCCCCGGCCTCGCTGCCGGCCCAGCTGCATTGGTTCAAGTGGGAGGCCTATACGACGTGGCTGTCGGGCACGGCGTTGCTCGTGGTAGTTTATTGGCTGAAGGCGCAGACGATGATGATCGATCCGGCGGTCGCGGGTCTGAGTGTGGGGCAGGCGGTCGGGATCGGTGGCGCGAGCATGATCGTTTCGTGGTTGGTCTATGATGGGCTGTGTCGCTCGCCGCTCGGGAGTCGCGGCCTGCTGCTGGGGGTGATCGTGTTTGCGTTGATGACGCTGCTTGCCTGGGGCCTGGCGCGGACGTTCGGGGGACGCGCGGCGTTCATCCATGTCGGCACAGCGATCGGGACGATCATGGTGGCGAATGTGTTTTTCGTGATCATCCCCGGCCAGAAAAAGATGGTCGATGCGATGCGCGCGGGCGGGTTGCCCGATCCGATTTACGGCCAGCGCGGTAAGCAGCGCAGCGTGCATAACAATTACTTCACGTTGCCGGTGCTGTTCATCATGGTGAGCCACCACTACTCCTCGACCTACGCGCATCCGCACAATTGGGCGGTGCTCGCGCTGATGGCGGCGGCAGCGGTGAGCATCCGGCATTTTTTCAACCGGCGACACAAAGGCGTGCTGGAGTGGCGCTATCCGGCGTTGGGCGCGGCGCTGCTCGGCCTAGTGGGATGGTGGACCATGCCGCATCTCGCGCCGTTGCCGAAAGTGGAGGGGCCGGTGACGTTCGACCAAGTGCGGGCCATCGTGGGCCAGCGGTGTGTGACGTGTCATTCGCCGGCGCCGACCTTTGCCGGGGTCGCGCAAGCACCCGCGGGTGTCGTGCTGCACACTTCCGAGGCACTGCTGCAGAACGCCCAGCGGGTCTACCAACAGGTGGTGGTCACACGCATCATGCCGTTGGGCAACGTCACACAAGTGACCGACTACGAGCGCGCGGTGGTCGCGGCCTGGGTGAAGGACGGAGCGAAGTCGAAATAGCCGGCGCAGATTTCGCGGCGCGGTTTTGGCTCGACTTTCGCGCGGAGCTCGATTGGCTCGCAAACTTTTACGCCCGCGGGCCTCGGCCCGATTCTCCTCCCACATCCATCCAATCATGAGCAGCAAACGCAACATTCCGACCCGTCGTTTCGTCAAACCGACTTACGAGTTCCTCATCGAAAAGAAGCGCGATGGCGGCGAGTTTTCCCAAGAGGAAATCCGCTATATTGTTGACAGCACGCTGGATGGTGAGATGCCGCAGCATCAACTCGCGGCGCTCGCGATGGCGATTTATTTCTCCGGCATGTCGGCGCAGGAGACCGCTGACCTGACTGAGGAGATGATGCTCTCGGGCGAAGTGATCGACCTTTCGCACATCGCGAAGCCGAAAATCGATAAATATTCGACGGGCGGAGTGGGCGACAAGACGGCCCTCGTCCTCGTCCCACTGGCGATGGCCAGCGGCGTAGTCGTTCCCATGATGTGCGGCGTCGAGCACGACTGCATCATCAACACCCTCGAAAAACTCGCCTCCATCCCCGGTTTCAAGAGTAACCAGACCAACGAGCACTTTGCCCAGCAGCTCGCCAAAATTGGCGGTGCGATCGTCGTGCAGACCCCGGATCTCGCTCCGGCGGATGCCCGGCTCTACGCGCTCCGCAAGGAAACCGGCACCATCCCAAGCTTGCCGCTCATCACCGGCTCAGTGCTTTCCAAGAAACTCGCGGAAGGCTCCGAAGGCCTCGTGATCGACGTGAAGTGGGGCAACGGCTCCTTCATCAAGGAACTGGAGCAGGCGAAACAACTCGCGCGCTCGATGACCCGCGTCGGCCGCTCGATGAAGCGCCGCTGCGTCGCCCTCGTAACCGACATGAACCAGCCGCTCGGCGATACGGTCGGCACCTCACTCGAGGTGAAGGAAGCCATCAAACTCCTGAAGGGCGAAGGCCCCGAGGACATGAAAGAGCTCGTCCTCAAACTCGGCATGGAAATCGTCCGCCTCGCCGGCGTCGCCGGTTCGACGCTCTCGGCCAAGCAGACCGTGCAGCGCCATCTGACCGACGGTTCCGCGCTCGAAAAACTAAAGGATCTCATCCGGGCTCAGGGCGGTGACACCAGTTACATCGATCACCCGGAGAAATTTCCCCAAGCGCGGCACATCCGCAAACTGCCCGCCCCGAAGCGCGGCTACGTTCACACCATCAATGCGGCGATGATCGCCCGCGGCGTCCACCTTCTCGGCGCCGGCAAGGAGCACGCGCACGACAAGATCGATTACGCGGTCGGCGTGTCCGAAATCCGCAAGGTCGGCACCCAGGTGAAACAGGGCGAGCCGCTGATGATGATTCATTACAACGACGAGGCGAAGCTCGAGCAGGCACTTGAATTCTTCAAAAGCGCCTACCGCCTCGCGCCGAAGCGTCCCACGCCCCCGCCGCTCATCGTCGAGCGCGTGGCTTAAGCGCCGCGCACTCTGCCAGCCGGCCGGCCGGATTTTTCCGCCGGCCTTTTTTGTGGGGGCACGAAAGATTCGCGATTGCGGCCGGAGAAAGACCCTGCCCTCGTCGGGCGGGCTCTGTCGATGCTGACGGCTCTGGCCCTCATCGATCATTCGCTCGCACCGCCATTTTTCCTCATGCCAAAACTCGGTTACAACCTCCTCGCTTGGTCGTCGCTGGTGACGGACGACCTGCTTCCCATTCTCGATCGCCTGCATAAAATTGGCTACGAAGGCATCGAGTTTGCCGCGATGGGCACCGCCGACCCCGCGGCCTACCGCCGGCTCGGGGCGCACGCCCGTGGGCTCGGCCTGCAGACCACCGCCGCCATCGGCCTCGGTCCGCACGAAAATCCCGTGAGCCCCGATGCCGCCGTGCGCCGACTGGCGGTGGACCGCCTCAAGTGGACCGTCGACCGCGCCGTCGATGGCGGTGCGACCGTGATCTGCGGGCCGTCTCATTCGGCGTTTGCCACGTTCACCCGGGATGTGCCGCGCGCCGACGAATACCAGCGCAGCGCCGAGGTGCTCCGCGAGGCAGGCGATTATGCCAAGCAAGCTGGCGTGACGTTTGCCGTCGAGGCGCTCAACCGCTTTGAGTGTTACCTCTGCAACACCATGGCCCAGCTCCGCTCGCTCGTCGAGTTGACCGGTCATCCCAACATCCGCGCGATGTTCGACACCCACCACGCCAACATCGAGGAGAAGTCTCAGGGCGCCGCCGTCCGCGAGATTGCGCCTGTCCTCGTGCACGTCCACCTGAGCGAGAACGACCGCGGCACACCCGGCGCAGGCCAGGTGCGGTGGGACGAAGCGCTGACGGCGCTCGCGGGCGTCGGCTACGACGGTTGGATGATGGTCGAGGCCTTTACGCGGGCGGATCCGGGCTTTGCCAACGCGATCAACGTCTGGCGCGAATTTTCGCCGGCGTGGGAGATCGCGGAAAAAGGCCACGCGTTTCTCCGTCCAAGGATTGCCGCCGCCGGCTTTCGCCGCTGACGGGCCCGCCCGCCACGGGGCGGCCTCATGCCTTGGATCCTGTCGGCTCGCCTCTTGATGAAACCACCTCGCTTGCTCGTTGGCCTGTTGCCCCTGCTGACGGCGCTCGTCACCAGCGCCGCACCGTCCACGACCATCTATGAGTTGAAGCCTGGTCCCGGCGCGGGCCGGCACATCGTTTTCCTGACCGGTGACGAGGAGTATCGCGGCGAGGAGGGGTTGCCCATGCTCGCGAAAATTCTGAGCCAGCGCCATGGTTTCAAGTGCACGGTGCTGTTCGCGCTCGATCCCGATGGCACGATCAATCCGGACAACTCCAAATCCGTCGGCGGCGCGGAGGCGCTCGCGAGCGCGGATGCGATCGTGATGCTGCTCCGCTGGCGCGCCTGGCCTGATGACGCGATGAAGCTGTTCGCCGAGGCGGTGGCGCGCGGGGTGCCGATCATCGGCCTGCGCACGGCCACGCATTCGTTCTTGTTTCGACCCGGCGTGCCGACCTCCTATGTGAGTTACAATAATTTTGGGCGCGAGGTGCTCGGCGAGAATTGGGTGAGTCATTGGGGGCCAAACCGTCGCGGCGCCACGCGCGGCGTGGTCGAGCCCGGCGCCGAAAGTGACCCGATCATGCGCGGCGTCTCCGACCTCTTCGGCGATTCCGGCGCTTATGAAGTGCATCCAGCAGACGCGAAAATTCTCGTGCGTGGCCAGGTCTTGAAAGGCATGAGCCCGACCGACGAGCCTGACACCTATCGGGAAAAGCGATCGTCCGACCAGGAGGAGCAGGGGATTAACGATCCGCTGATGGCGGTGGCTTGGACGCGCCGACACGAAAATCCCGGCGGCAAAGCGAATCGCGTTTTTTGCACCACGATGGGCGCGGCGACGGATTTGGTGAACGAAGGACTGCGTCGGCTCGTCGTCAACGCCGTCTACTGGGGTTTCGGGCTCGATGTGCCGGCCCGCGCCAATGTGGCCTTTGTCGATGCCTACGCGCCCTCGCCCTACGCCTTCAAGGGCTACCGCCGCGGCCTCACGCCCGCCGACCACGCGCTCGGGCTCGTGCTGCGGGCGGGCGAGGCGGCACCAGCGAAGTCGACCGTGACACCGGTCGCCAAGTAGGGAGATTTGCTGGGAGTTTTTGGTGGCACGGAGCAGCGCGCCCGTGCCACTTTGGTCGGTAATGTCCGACGAATTTTCCCTCGAAGAGAAACCCGCCAAGGCACCGCCGTCCCGCCCTGAGCCGGCCGAACGGGCCGTGATCGATCGCTCCGCGTGGCCGCGGCCGTGGGCGCAGTTGAAATATTTCACCTTTCAGCCGGCGATTTTTCCCCGCCTGCTCGGCCAGTGTTCGCCCGACGCCCGGCCGGGTGACTTCGTCAACGTCTACGACAAGAACGGCAACCTCACCGGTGGCGGGCTCTTCAACCCCCGCGCCAAGATTCCGCTCCGGGTCGTGTGCCACTCGACGGAGCCAGTCACCGAGGCGTATTTTGACACCGCGCTCCGCCGCGCCGTCGCGCTCCGCCGCGAGTTGTTCAAGCTCGATGAGTCCACCGACGCCTACCGGCTGATCAATTCCGACGGCGACGGCCTGAGCGGCCTCATGATCGATCGCTACGGCGACACGCTGCTCTGTGAAGTCTACAGTCTCGGGATCGCGCAGCGCCTGCCGCAGTGGCTGCCGCTCCTGCATGAACTCGCGGGCACGAAATTCGCGCGCGTCCACGTGGACCATGACCTCGGCAGTCTCGAAGGCATCAAGCCATCGACCTTCAAAGAAACGAACGCCGCCGCGCCGCGCGCCGTGAAAATCCGGGAGCACGGCGTGCGCTACGAGGTGGATTTCGCCGAGGGCCACAAGACGGGATTCTTCTGCGACCAACGCGACAACCGCCGCGGCATCGCGCGCTTCACGCAGAATGCCCGCGTGCTCGATCTCTGCTGCTACACCGGTGGATTTTCGCTCAACGCCAAGGTTCTCGGTGGGGCCGCGGACGTGACGAGCGTCGACCTCGACGAAGTCGCCCTCGCGCAGGCGAAGCGCAACGCGAACCTCAACCAGGCCCGGTTGAAATTCGTCCACGCCGATGCCTTCGCCTACGCGCGCCAGATGCAGCAAAACGGGGAAAAGTGGGACGTGGTGGTGCTCGACCCGCCGAAGTTCATCTTTACCCGCGATGCAGCCGGCAACTGGGAGGGCCGCCAGAAATACGAGGATCTTAACCTCCTCTCAATCTCGCTGGTGAAACCCGGCGGCATCTTCGTGACGTGCTCGTGTTCTGGATTGCTGAGCCTGGAGGATTTCGAGGGTCACGTGATCAAGGCCGCGCATCGCCTCCAGCGCCGGCTGCAGTTCTTCGATCGCACCGGCCCGGGCGTGGATCATCCCGTTTATTCCAACTGCCTTGAGAGCCGTTACCTCAAGGTGCTGTGGGCGCGGGCGGTGTGACCACGGGGGTTCGTCCATGGTCGAAAGCTGGAATGCGACGGCCACATCTGGTCGCCTAAAGTCCGGCATTGTTTTGCTTAAGATGTTTCTGCATAACGTGCCTCTGTCTATGCCGCGTCCGCTTGCCAGTCTCCTGCATGCGATTTGTGCCACGCTTATTTTGGCGATGGTCGCGCCCGCGTTGGCGCAGACCAAGCCCCCGTCGCTGCTCGGCGAGACGCGCGAGCAAGTGCTGGATCGCTTCGGCGAACCGAAAAGCCAGATCGTGGCCGGTCCCAGGTCGGTGCTGTTTTTCGCGCGCATCAAGGTGACATTCAAAAACGGCGTGGTGATCGAAACCGAGGATTTGCCGGACGAATCGCCGCCGAAGCGCGTGGTCGAGGCCGCGGCTCCGGCCGCGACCGCCACGGACAATGCCGCCGTAGCTCAGGCCGCGTCCGCCGTCGCCTCTAACATCGAAGGGGTGGCAACGGTGGCGCCGGCCAAGCCGGCGGCGCCGGTGGCACCTCCCAAAGCGCCCGCTCCAGAGGGACCGCTGCAAATCAGGCCTGCCAGGCCGCCCTCGGCGGCGGCCCGGCTCGCCTCCAAGTCCGCGCCGACTGTCACCGCTGCGCCGCTCGAGGCCGTGGTCGCCGTCCCCGCGAAAGCTGCGGCGCCGGCGGCGGGCGAGGCTAAATCGTCCACCACTCCGGGTGCCGCGCCTGAAAAGACCGCGCCGGCCTCGACCGCGCTTGGCGACTCAGCCACCCCATCGACCACGACGAAGGATGTGCTCCCCGAAACCACCGTGGCGACCGACGACGAAGAGAAGGCGAAGGCTGAGGCGGACGAGAAGGCAAAGGCCGCCGCGAAGAAGAAAGCGATCGGACGGCTGCGCCGGATTCGCATCGGTCGCGATCCGACCAGTGAGGACGTGAGCTTGTTCAGCACCAGCACGTATGTGTTTGCCGCCGCCGTGATCGGCAGCGTGATCTTCCTTTTTTGGCGCCGCACCCAGCGTCGGCTGGAACTCGACGCGACGACCGTGTCGCACACGCCGTTTGGCATGGAAAAAGCCGTCGACACCGGCGCGCTGTTCACCGTGGGGCTGCTGGCGAGTCTTTCCACGCGACGTTTTGAGGAGGTAGTGGCCTCATATTACGCCAAGACCGGGGTGGTCGCCGAGCGGACGAATGCCGGCGCTGGCGAGCCGGTGCACATCAAGATTTTCTGGGAAGGTGAGCTGAAGCCTTTTGCCGGCGTGCAGTGCCACGCCAGTCCTCCGGGCCTGATCGGCCTCCAGCCGCTGCAGGATCTTTACGCGGCGCTGGCGGCGGCCGAGATCCGCCGTGGCTACGTCGTGACGACCGGGAGATTCAACGTGGAGTCGCGCGACTTCGCCGAGGAAAAACATTTCACGTTGTTGCCGGGCGATATTTTTCTGGAGAAACTCAACGCGCTGCCGCCGGCCGCCCGGGCCGAGTTGCTGAAGGAGGCGAGCGCGCTGGAAGCGGTGGCGCCTTCGACCACCGTTGCCACGTGATCCGGGTGCTGGCCGATGACGGGCGCCGGGCCGCGGCCCCGCCCCGCGGGGTGGATTGGCGGTGGACATTTTCTCGCCGTCGAAAACGATTTTGAACCAATGGATACCCTGAGTCACCTGTTTGCCCAGAACCACCAGTGGGCGGAGAGCATCCGTCGACGGGATCCGGAGTTTTTCGAGAAACTTTCCCGTCAGCAGAACCCTGAGTTTCTCTGGATCGGCTGTTCTGACAGCCGCGTGCCGGCGAACGAGATCATCGGCCTGTTGCCCGGCGAGGTGTTTGTGCATCGCAACCTCGCCAACGTGGTCGTGCATACCGACCTGAATTGCCTTTCGGTGATCCAGTTCGCCGTCGATGTGCTCAAGGTGAAGCATATCATGGTGGTCGGCCACTATGGCTGTGGTGGCGTGCGCGCCGTGCTGCGGTGCGAACGGGTGGGCTTGGCGGACAACTGGCTGCGCCACGTCCAGGACGTCCGCGAAAAACACGACGCCTGCTTGTGCCGGCTGAGTGACGACACGGCCCGCAGCGCCCGGCTGTGCGAGCTAAACGTCATCGAACAAGTGGCCAATGTATGCCAGACGACGATCGTGCGTGACGCGTGGGATCGCGGCCAGGAGCTCACCGTCCACGGCTGGATTTATGGGCTACGTGATGGGCTGCTGCGCGATTTGAACTGCACGGGTTCCAGTCAAACGGAGGCGGCGAAGCACCACGATTTGGCGATCGCGGCGCTCCAACTGTAGTGGCCGGCATGGCTGGCCTGACCAGCGGGCGCCAAAATATGTTGGGCGCTTGATGCGTCACCCGCCGCTGAGGTGATATGCATCGGCTCGAGCCCGGCGGGTTAGGGATAACCCGCCGGGCCGTCGACGCAGGCTTAGAGCTTCTTGTGCGAACCGTCGCAGGCAGCGCCGTTGCCCGAGTGTTTGCAGGCGCACCACGCGATGGTCTTCTGTTCGGCGACTTCGACCTGCAAGGGCGAAAACGCCGTGCCCTTGTGCGAGCCATCGCAGAACGGCTGACTCTTCGACGCACCGCAAGTGCACCACCAGTAGGTGCCAGGTGCGGTGTCTTTCACCATGGGGGCTTTCTGGGCGATGATGGGCTGGCTCATGGGAATGGGGAAAAAGTTGGAACCCTCAGGCGCGTCCAAGATAGCTGCCGTCCGCGGTGCTGATCTTGATGATCTCACCTTCCTTGATAAAGAGCGGCACTTGCACCATCAGGCCGGTCTCGAGTTTGGCCGGCTTTTGGACGTTGCTGGCCGTGTCGCCCTTGATGCCGTCCGAACTTTCGACGACCTTGAGCGTAACCGTTGAGGGCAGTTCGAGGGTCAGCGGCTTTTCGTCCACGAAGAGCACGTCGACTTTCCCGCCGGCGGTGAGGTAGTGCTTGGTGTCGCCGAGCAATTGGGCGCTCAACTCGATCTGGTCAAAAGTGTCCGGGTCGATGAACGCGAACGCGTCGCGATCGGCGTAGCTGAACTCGAGGGTCTTCTTCTCGGTCGGGAGCACCTCGATGGTGTCGGTCGAGGCGAACCGCTGGTCGAGCGCCTTTCCGTAGCGGAGATTGCGCATCTTGACCTGCACAAAGGCCCGGAGATTGCCGGGCGTGCGGTGCTGCGTCTCCATGACGAGGTGCGGCTCACCGTTGAATTTAATGACTTGGCCTTTGCGGATATCGTTGGCGGCGGGCATGACGTGGGTCGGTGCGGACGGAGGGTTGCGAGTGGTGAAAGGGTTCACAGTGGGCAAACGCGCGCCGGAGTGTCAAGGCCGCGCCCGCCTCGCGCCGGAATTGCGCGGGTGCCCATCTCCACGCTTGCGCTCCGCCGGGCGGGTTTCCGAGACTGCGCACCACCCAATGAAACAACGCAGCCTCGCGCGGGAAGTCTCTCTGAAGGGCAGCGCGCTCCACACGGGCGACGCCGTCACGCTCACCATGAAGCCCGCGCCCGCGGGTCACGGGATTGTCTTCAAGCGCACCGATCTCCACGGCAGCCCGGAGCTGCGCCCGCGCATCGATCAGGTGACGGACCTCGTGCGCGCGACGACCATCCAGTCCGGCCACGTGAAGATTCACACGGTCGAGCATGTCCTCAGTGCGCTGCACGGCTGCGGCATCGACAACGTGATCATCGAGATGGACGCCTCCGAGCCGCCGATCATGGACGGCTCCGCCCGGCCGTTCGTGAACCTGATTCTCCAGGGCGAGCCCGTCGAGCAGGACAAGGACCGCGAGTATTTTGAGCTCGATGCGCCGGTCTCCGTCACGCGCGGGAACTCCTCCCTCATCGCGCTGCCGTGCGATCAGCTAAAAATTTCCTGCACGTCCGCCGACGACCGCGGCATCCACACCCAGCACCTCTCGCTGACGATCGATCCGGAGTCCTATCAGGCGCAGATCGCGCCGGCGCGGACGTTCACGATTTATGAGGACATCGAGGAGCTGCTGAAGCTGGGCAAGATTCGCGGCGGCTCGCTCGACTCCGCTATCGTCCTCCGCGGCGACAAAATCATCTCGAAGGAGCCATTGCGCTTCAAGGACGAGCTCGTGCGGCACAAGATCCTCGATATCGTGGGGGACGTCATGCTCCTCGGCCTGCCGCTGAAGGCGCACATCGTCGCCACGCGGCCCGGCCACGCGATCAACGCCGAGCTGACCAAGCTTCTGTTCGAAAAACTTTCGGAGCGCAAAAAAGGCGGGGCCAAGAAAAAGGAAAAACCGGTCGGGACCCCCATGGTGCTCGCGACTGAGACGACCCTCGATATCCGCCGGGTGCTCGACACGCTGCCCCACCGCTTTCCGTTCCTGATGATCGACCGTGTGATCGAGTTTAAGGGCGACGATGCCCTCGTGGCGCTCAAGAACGTGACGATCAACGAGCCGTATTTTTCCGGCCACTATCCCGGCAATCCCGTGATGCCCGGCGTGCTTCAAATCGAAGCGATGGCGCAGGCGGCGGGCATCCTCATGCTCCGCAAGATTTCCACCGAGGGGAAGACGGCCCTTTTCATGAGTTGCGACAAGGCGAAATTCCGCAAAGCCGTCCGCCCTGGCGACCAGCTCATCATTACTGTCAAGATGACGAAAAATCGCGGCAACAAGATCGGTGTGGCCGAGGCCGAATGCACCGTCAACGGCCAGGCCACCTCGTCTGCCGAGCTGATGTTCGCCATCGTGGACAACGCGGATGTCGAGTAACCGCATGGCCGCAACCATCCACGCCACCGCGATCATCGAGCCAGGTGCACGGCTCGGCACCGGCGTCGAGATCGGTGCCTACGCCTTTGTGGGCGGCGGCGTCACGCTCGGCGACGGCACGCGACTGCACCATCACGCCTCGGTCGAGGGCCCGACCTCACTTGGGCAAGACTGCGAGGTGTTTCCCTATGCATGCATCGGCGGGAAGACCCAGGATTTAAAATTCAAGGGTGGCGCGCCCGGCCTGCGGGTCGGCGACCGCAACGTGTTTCGCGAATATGTGACGATTCATTGCGCGACGAACGATGGCGACGTCACACGCGTCGGCTCCGACAACGTGCTGCTCGCGAGCTGCCACGTCGCCCACGACTGTGTGCTCGGCGACCATGTCATCATGAGCAACGGTGCCGTGCTCGCCGGTCACGTCATCGTCGAGGATCACGTCGTCATCGGTGGCTACGGCGGCATCCACCAATTCTGCCGGCTCGGCGCCTACGCGATGCTCTCGGCGACAGCGAAACTGGTGCAGGACCTACCACCGTTCTTCATCGCCGACGGCACGCCCGCCGTCGTGCGCGCCTTCAATAAGGTCGGCCTTGAGCGCAACGGCTTCACCGCCGAGCAGCTCGACCGCGTGAAACAAATCTACCGTGTGCTCTACCGTGACGGCCTCAACCGCACCCAGGCGCTCGAAAAGCTCGCCGCACATGCCGATGCGAAGAGCGCGGAATTCCAGCGCGTGCTGACGTTTGCGAAGACGAGCGAGCGCGGCCTCACGCCGGGCGGGAAGTAAGAGCCGCTTTCCCTGATTTCAATTCCGCGAATCCGACGACACAAGATTCCTACGCAAAAGCTCATCCGGTTACTTAATAATTTCGTTCAATCTGGCCAGCCAGCCAACTCAAACCCGGACCACTATGCCCCCAATCACGACCGATTCACCTCGGGATATTGTCGAGGATTTTGCCAATCACATTTTTCACAAGAGGACGCAATTTTGCTGAGTGCCTACGACACACCGCTCTACAATGAAATGCTACTCGCTAAAAACGGCTGGAAGCGCGTTGTCATCAAGACGCACACACGCGATACCACGGGCAAGGATTTCGTCCGCGAAGAGGTGCTCTGGCAAAACTGGCACTTTGTGAATGCGGCCAAGGCGAAGCGGGTGCCAATCCAGCTAACCAAGGCCGAGAAAAGTAAAAATCCCCGGGGCAAGCCCCGGGGCATTTGACAAGACCGCCGCAAACTCATCCGACCATAATGCAATTCGCGCTTAAACCCGTCCGTCCAACCAAGCCGAAGCAAGCTTCGGGGTATCGGACCCACAGCGAATGAAAAC
>SIBG01000038.1 GCA_009695305.1 Opitutus sp.
ACACTTCCACGATGCTCTTGCCGCCATCGGCTTCCCGCAAAATGCGGATCTTTTGTTCTGTCGCGTGTCTTTTTCCTTTCATGGTCTGGGCTCCTTTTAGGGCCGCAGACTAACATTACAAGTGGCCCGGATTTCGGGGGATCACCGCAACGGACTTGATTACGTCGAGGAGCGTCACTTTGACGTGAGCCGCGTGCCGGTTCCCGGGAACGCAATTTACCGCGAGCTTTGGCAGGGCCATCTCACGCCGGTGCCGAGGTAGCCCGCCACACAGCGGCGGGACGTCGGAACGCGCCAAGAAAAAGCCCGCGGCAGCAGGCCGCGGGCGGAAAGGAAACGACGAGGCTTAACGGCGCTCAGGCTTTCTGCACCAGCCCGGCCTTGATGGCCTTGACCGAGACCCAGACCCGCTTCGTGCCGCCATTGGCGGTCTTGATGCGGATCCGCTGGAGGTTGGGGCGGAACTTACGCTTCGTGATGCTGGTCACGTGCGTGCCGATGCCGCCGCTCTTTTTGGACTGACCTTTACGGTTGATGATCGAGCCCTTGACGGGGCGGCGACCGGTGATTGCACAGATTCTGGCCATGATGATTGCTGGTTTCGAGTTGGTTAAAGGGTCACACATAAAAGTCGGCTCCGGAGCGAAGCAAGGGGAATTTTCCGGCCGGAATATTCCCTCCACCGCTCACTCGCGCCACGCGTGCAGCACTTGGAATTTCTGTCCGAGGTGGGAGGGGTGGAGCAACTGGAGGAGGGAGAGTTTCCTTGGGCTGAAATGGGCCGCTTCGGCCGTGCTGGTCGCGGCGATGAAGTCGGCGGCGTGGTGGATAAAAAAAGCTTCCTGTGATTCGACCGTGGGCGCGGTGAAGCCGTGGCGCGTGAGGGCCGCGGCGAGCCAATCCCAGCAGACATGGCCGGTGAGATCCTGCTCGCCGGGGCGCGCCAGCAGGTCGTTCGACTGGGTGTGGCGGAAGTAGGCCCGCGCGGTGCCGGCGGGTGTCGCTTCCGTGAGCTCGCGCCACGATTTTCCATAGTCGACCGTGACAAACAGCCCGGTCCACGGCAGCCCGGCTAGTTGCTCGACGAGCGTCGTGGCCGCCAGCGAGGCATCGATCGCGTAGCCTTCCGGTGCGGTCGCGGGCAGAAACTCGGGCGGGGTGGTGGTCAATTCGACTTCTGCGAGCGTGCCATCGCGGAGGACCACGCCGAGTTCGCGCCACGCGCCCCGGCGGAAGACGAACCGGTGAAACGGCTGGGCGTCGAAGAGCTCGTTGGAAAACACGACGCAGGGCCCCGCGACCTGAAGCGGTTCGCCGAGCCGCAGCGTGCGCTGGCCGCCGAATGGATGCACGACGCCCGCGAGCACGCCACTTTCCCTCGTCGGAGCCGGCGGGGGCTCTGCGCCAATTTCAACAAACGTAAAGTCCCGCGGATTCCGTCCGTCGAGCAGTTTCACACAGGCGGCGGTGACCAGTTCGCCGAAGATCGGCCCGCTGGTGCTGGCGGTGAAAAAATCCGTGCCCGCGTCGTAACCGACCCGCGGTCGTTCGCGCCGATAGTAACCGACCTGGGGGTCATAGAGCGCCAGTGCCATGAAGCGCGCAAAAGACATCGTGCCCCCGGCATCCGTCTGGGCGCGAAAGACCGCCTGAAACTCGGGCGAGGCGGCGGAGGCGGATGTGGCGGTGGCTGACGAACCCATTTACAAAGCGAAGCGGATGCCCACAGTCGGGGGCATGTTCAAACGGATTCTTATCCTCGGCTCCGGCATGCTGCTGGGCATCGGGCTCTCGGTGGCGGCGTGGCGGGTGGCCGTGGCGTGGCAATTGTTTCCCAGTCGCGAACTGAGCCGTTCGTCCGGCTACGTGCGGGAAGTGATGCAGCTGGTGAACGAAAGCTACGTCGACCCAAAGACCGCCGCCTATGACCAGCTCGCGAAGAACGCGATCCACGGCTTGGTCGAAGCGCTGGATCCGCACTCCGAGTTTCTCGAGGCGAAGGACAATCAGGAATTTGAGGAGGACTTGAGCGGGGAGTTTGGCGGCGTCGGCATCGAAGTGGAGACCCGGCATGGCCGGGCGATGGTCATCGCCCCGCTCGAGGGTGCGCCGGGAGCTCGCGCGGGCATCTTACGCGGCGACGTGATCGCCAGTATCAATGGCCAGCGGGTGGAGAACAACGCCACGATGGACCGAATCGTCGGCCAGCTGCGGGGAAAACCGAAGACCAAGGTCGCGATCGGCGTGTTTCGCCCTTCGACCCAGAAGGAATTTGATGTCACGCTCGTGCGTGAAGTCATCCGGATCGAGAGCGTGCGCGGGGTGCGCGTGCTCGATGGCGGCGTGGGCTATATCCAGCTCACGGAATTTTCCGAGCACACGGCCGAGCAGTTTGGCCGGGCGTTGGACCACCTGCTCCGCGAGGGCATTGGCAGCCTCGTGCTCGACTTGCGCAACAATCCTGGTGGTCTGCTCGACGCCGCCGTCGAGGTCGTGGAGCCCTTTTTCAAAAAAGGGGAGCTGATCGTCTCGACGCAGGGCCGCAAGCCGAGCGATCGCGAGGAGCTCCGGGCGGAGACGGTCGGCCAGCCACTCACACTCACCGTGGCGATTCTCATCAACGCCGGCAGCGCCAGTGCGGCCGAGGTCGTGACCGGGGCGCTGAAGGACACCGGCCGCGCGATCGTCGTCGGCGAGCGCTCGTTTGGCAAAGGATCGGTGCAGTCGATTTTTAAGCTGAAGAACGGCGAAGGCTTGCGGCTGACGACGGCGCGCTACTACACGCCCAGTGGCGTGAGTATTCACGAAAAAGGGATCGCGCCACATGTCGAAGTGGTCGCCACTTCCGAAGAGGACGACAACCTCAGTCACCAGCGGGCGCGACCCGACCTGATCGATCCGCGGGAATTCCGGGAGTATTTTGGCTTCAACCCAGTCGAGGATCGCCAGCTCACCGCGGCCCTCGATGTGCTTAAGGGCGTGCGACTGCTCGGCGAACGCGCCACGCGTCCCGCATCGGAGTGAAATGAGCCGACCGACGCAAACGGCCTCGCCGTCGCCCCGCCTCGCGGGCGGCAGAGCGATTGTTGCCGTGGCGAGTTGTCATCCAATAATTGACAACATGGATTATTGTGCTCGTGTGGATAAAATCGGTAGTCAACTAATGATTGACAACCGATTCCGGCGCGAGACAGGCGAACCGGGTGGAGGGGAGGACGGAGGATGATCCTCGCGCTGGAGAGTTCCTGCGATGAGACGGCGGTGGCGCTCTTCGATCCGGCTCGCGGACTGGTCGGCGAATGGATCCATAGCCAGATCACGCTGCACGAAACGCACGGCGGGGTGGTGCCGGACCTGGCGACGCGCGAGCATTTGCGGCACTTCGCACCGTTACTGGAGCGGGCGAAGGCCGAGGTGGGTTTGGAAAAAATTACGCAGGTCGTCGTGACGAATGGACCGGGGCTGGCGGCGTGTCTCGCCATCGGCGTGGCGGCGGCGAAGTCGCTGGCGTTGGCCCTGCGCGTGCCGCTGGCGGGCGTGAACCATTTGCGCGGGCACGCGTGGTCACCCTGCATCGCGCTGCACGCCGAAGCGCCGGGGGAGTTCGATGCGCGGCTGCGCGCGCTCTTGCCGCACCTTGGGCTCATTGTGTCGGGCGGTAATACACTGCTCTTCACGCTGGATGCGGAACGGCGGATCGCGGTGCTCTCGTCGACGAGAGATGACGCCGCGGGCGAGGCGCTCGACAAGGGCGCGAAACTGCTCGGCCTCGGCTACCCCGGCGGACCATGGATCGAGAAGCTGGCGGCGACGGGACGGGTGGATGCGTTTGATTTTCCGCGCGGGATTGAACGACGCGACGAACTGGATTTTAGTTTTTCTGGGTTGAAGACCAGCCTCCGTTATCTGCTCGAAAAAATGCCGGCCGACGAAGTCCGCGCCAAACTGCCCGACCTCTGCGCCAGCTACCAGCAGGCAGTCGTCGATGCGCTCACGCGCAAGACCCGCGCGGCACTGGAACGGCGTGAGTTCAAGAGCCTCGGACTTTCAGGTGGGGTGGCGAACAATCGCACCTTGCTGGCCGCGGCTGAATCCGAGGCGAAGCGAGCCCGGATTCCGTTTTTCGCCGCGCAGCCCCGGCATACGGGCGACAACGCCGGGATGATCGCCTTCGCGGCGTGGGCCGATCCAACGGGCACGGACTGCCACTCCGGGGTGATGCTGGGGGTCGAACCGAGTATGGCGCTCGCGCCCGGTTAGGCGGGCCACCTGGCGCCTTGGCTTTCCGCCCACTCACTTGTAATCTCGCCGCAGATTGCTCGGGAGGATGCTAAGTTCCTCGCGGTATTTGGCGACCGTGCGACGGGCGATCTTGATGCCCTTTTCCTGGAGCTTCGCGACGAGTTCCTGATCGCTCAGCGGCGCGCCCTTGTCCTCGGTCGTGACGAGTTCGGCGATCATTTCCTTTACGCTGGTGTTGGAGACCGAGGCACCGCTGTCGGCCTGGTAGCCGGGGGTGAAAAAATATTTGAAATCGAAGACGCCGTGCGGGGTTTTCAGGTATTTATTGGCGATGGCGCGACTGACGGTCGTCTCGTGAACACCGACGACATCGGCGATTTGCGTCATCGTGAGCGGCTTCAGGTAGGCGATGCCTTCCTCGAAGAACGGGATCTGGGCGTTGATGATTTCGCGGGTGATGCGCTCGATGGTGCGCTGGCGCTGCTCGATGGAATCGATGAGAAATTTGCCGGTCCGCATCTTCTCGCGCAGGTAGTCGCGTTCGTCTTTCGAAAGCGAGCCTTTGGCGATGAGGTCACGGTAGGTGCTGGAAAGCCGGAGACGCGGGATGTAATCGCTGTTGAGGTGGATTTTCCATTCGCTGCCATCCTGCTCGACCGTGACATCGGCAATGACGACGCGGTTGTTGTCCTCGGCGAAGCGACGGCCCGGGGCGGGATCGAGTTTGCCGATTTCCTCGATGGCGGATTGCACATCGTCCGCGTCAGCGGCGAGTTTGCGGGCCAGCTCCGGAATACGGCGGCGGGCGAGGAGTTCGAACTGATCGCGGATCATGCGCGATGCGAGTGAGCTGCCGCGGCCCTTCGCGGCCAGCTGGGCAAGGAGGCATTCGGCGAGATTCTTTGCCCCGATCCCGGGCGGGTCGAACGTCTTGAGAACCTTCAGGGCCTCCTGCACCGCGTCCAGCGGCAAGCCGGTTTGCAGCGCGACATCGGCGGGCGTCTGCGTGAGGAAGCCGCGGTCGTCGACGCCGCCGACGAGGTGATTCATGGCGGCGAGCGCGGGCGGCGAAAGGTCGGTCATCTCGGCCTGCTGCATGAGGTGTTCCTGCAGCGAGGTCTCGCTGACGAGGGAATCGAAGAAATGTTGGCGCCGCTCGGCATCTTCGGAGGTGTAGGGCTGGGCGCCGCCGACGCCGGCCATGTGATCGCGCCAATCTTCATCCATTTTCCCGAGAATTTCGAATTCCTTGTCCTTGGAAAAATCCATCTCTTCGCGCTTTGAGTCGGATTGGTCGGCGGGTGCGGTGGCGGTCGCGGTATCGCCACTGGTGTCGCCGTTCGGATCGGAATCGCGGTCGGTGGCCTTGTCCTCGGCGGCCTTATCGAGGCTGACGCCTTCCATGGGAAGTTCCTCGAGGGTGGGGTTGCTTTGCAACTCCTCCTGGATGACCGAGCGCAGGTCGAGGGCGGCGACCTGAAGAATTTTCAGTGAATGCCGGAGCTGGGGCGCGAGGACGAGGGAATGCGTCTGGCGCTGACGAAGATCCTGACTATATCCGGGCCCGCTCATAAACTGGATGAAAATCAGACGGGTTCATCTCAGGTCACATGGGGGGGGACGGGAAGAAAGCGAAGGGATGATGGGGTCGCGGACGCCAAAAAGATCCTTGATGTAAACCCCCAGCTTCTCGTTGGTGGGGCCGTAGCCATCACTGTAGAGATAAATTTCAATGTCCGTGAGCATGTCGTGCGCGGATTGGTAGCGCTTCTCGCGATCGCGTTGCAGGGCCCGCTGGATGATGGCCTCCAGCTTGGGATTGACGTCGGAGCGCAGCGTGGAGAACTGCGGGATGGGCATCGTGAGAATGTTGCGACGCGATTGGGCGCGATCCGTGGAGCGGAAAATATTTTTCCCGAGGAGCAACTCCGTGATCATGATGCCGAGAGGGAAAAGGTCGGCGCGCGCGTCGGTGATGGCGTAGGTGGCCTGTTCGGGGGAGAGATACTCGTCCTTGCCGGCGATCACCTTGCCTTCTTCGTTATGCATCAGGTCGAGGGCCTTCGCGATGCCGAAGTCGGTCAGCTTCACGTCACCCTCCAGGGCGACGAGGACATTCTTCGGGCCGATGTCGCGGTGAACGATATTGAGATGACGACCGTCGCGGTCGCATTTCATGTGGGCGTAGGTCAGGCCGCGGGCGACACGGGAGACGATGAAGGCCGCGAGATCGACGGGGATGCGCTTGCCGAGTTTGCGGTGTTGCTCGAGGAATTGCTCGAGATTTACGCCCCGCACATACTCCATCACCATGAAATACTGCCCGCCGATCTGGCCGAGGTGGTAAGTCTGGACGATGTTGGTATGGATGAGGTCGGCGACCAGCCGGGCTTCACCGATGAAGTTGCGCTGAAATTCCTCGATGGCGGAATATTCCTCGCGGATGAGCTTTACGGCGACGACCTTCCGGAAATTGCCGGCGCCGAGCTGCACCGCCTCGTAAACCACGCCCATGCCGCCCTCGGCGAGCTTGCGCGTCATTTCATAATGGAGCTCGTTGAAAATGTGTTTGAGTGCCGCCACGGGTGCCCACGAAAGGGTGAGGGTGTGTTGCTGGCAAGACCGCAATGATATTCGGCGTGAAATTTGCTGTAACGCCATTTGACAGCGCGGATGGTGAATTTAGCGTGTCGGCGTGATTACGCTGACTCCCCGCGCCGCCAACCGCGTGCGCACCATGCACGCCGAGCTCAATGCTCCCGCGAAACGCTTGCGCGTCTCGGTGGAATCAGGCGGCTGCTCAGGATTTCAATACGGCATGTCGTTCGACGCCGCCAAGCCCGGCGATGCGGAATTCGAGAGCGAGGGCGTGGCGATGCTGTTGGATCCGGCGAGTCTCGCGTATCTCGACGGCTCGGCCATCGACTTTGACGACGGACTGCACGGCAAAGGTTTCGAAATCAAGAATCCCAACGCCCAGAGCACCTGTGGTTGTGGGAAATCGTTCAGCTGACGCTGCCCGTCAATCAGCCGGAGCGGGGTGGCGTGGCTCCAATCTAGCGGATGGCCTGGTGCAGCGCGACAATGCCAAACGTCATCCCATGCCCGGCGACTCCGGTGAATCCCGCTGCGCCGATCTCCTCGGCCAGGGTCGCGCGATCCGGAAATTGTTCGATCGTCTCGTTAAGGTAAGCATACGCCGCCCGGTCGCCGGTTGCCAGGCCGGCAATGAAGGGCAGGATTTTTCTCAGATAAAAAAAATAAAGCGGCCGAAACCAGGTCGCTGGCTGAGAGAACTCGAGCACGAAGAGCCGGCCGCCCGGCCGCAGCACCCGTCGCATCTCCCGGAGGCCGCGGGCGCGGTCAGCTAGATTGCGCAAGCCGAAGGCAATGGTCACAGCATCGACGCTCGCGTCGACGAGTGGCAGCGCCAGGCCGTCACCGTGTCGGAACGTAATGTTAGCATAGCGGCTGATGCCGGTGGCAGCTTGCTTGCGGATGGCTTCGTCGAGCATCGGCTGGCAAAAATCCACGCCGATGATGCGGGCCTCCGCCGGCAGCCGTCGCGCCAAGGCGAAGGCGACGTCGCCGCTGCCCGTGGCGAGATCGAGCACCTCGCGCGATCCCGCCCGCCCTACCGCCGCGACCAGCTGGTGGCGCCACCAGACGTCAGTGCCGAAAGACAGCAGCCGGTTGGCGAAATCGTAACGGTGGGCGATGCGCCCGAACATGGTATTGACGGCGGTGGAGTCGGGCATTGGGTCTGGGAGCTGGGCGGGATGGCCGAATAAGACTGGTAGACAGGCGAGCTATAATGATTGACCTAATTCGTCTCATGCAAATAGTTTAGTTCGCTTCAGTTTCAGGACCCCCGACAAAAGGAACCATATGTCCAACTTAACTAAACGCGAAATTGTGCTGGAGATTTATCGGAAGACCGGCTTCCCGCAAAAACAGATTGTCGATACCGTGCAACAAACGCTCGACATTGTTCAGAAAGCGCTGGCCAACGGGCGAAATGTTGAGCTGCGCAACTTCGGCGTGCTAGAAGTGCAGGTGCGTAAACAGCGCATCGGCCGCAATCCCAATAAGCCCGAGGCGGAGGTCATCATTCCACAGCGCGCCGTGGTGAAATTCAAGTCTGGCAAGATTCTCAAGCAGCTGTTGAAGAAAATAGATCTCGCCAAACTGCTGGAGGGTTGAGCTGGTTTTGCCCTGGTTGGCTCCGCGAAGGCCGGGTGCCCCGGCCTTTTTCGCGGGCGTCCCCGCCCGCAGCGACGGCCAGATGCCGTCACAGTTTTTGATTCGCCCTGCGTCCGCCCGCTTCTCAACGTTGCCGGCTTAATGTCCTCCTTTCAGACTCTGCCTGGTTTTCGTGAATTTTATCCCGAGGATCTTGCGCGTCGGAATCATATTTTCCGTCGGTGGCGGCAGGCGGCGCATGCGTTTGGTTTCGCGGAATATGATGCGCCGGTGCTCGAGCCGCTGGACCTCTACAAGGCCAAGTCCGGCGACGAAATCGAAGGCCAGCTGTTCAATTTTACGGACAAGGGCGGCCGGGAGGTCGCGCTGCGTCCGGAGATGACACCGACCGTCTGCCGGCTCGTGGGGGCGAAGGCCAGCGCGCTCAAGCGCCCGATCAAGTGGTTTAGCATCGCGGAATTTTATCGCTACGAGCGCGCGCAAAAGGGCCGGCAGCGTTCTTTTTTCCAGCTGAACGCCGATATTTTCGGCGAGTCCGGTCCCGAGGCGGAGATCGAGTTGATCGCGTTGCTGATTCAATGTCTGGCCGGATTCGGACTGACCAAGGATGATTTCTACGTGCGGCTCAGTGATCGCGACCTGTGGTTTTTCTACCTGGAGGCGCTGGGTTTCGGCGACGCGCCGGCGCGTGAGTTACTCGGCGCGATCGACAAGTTTGAAAAAATGGGTGACGACACCTTCAAGACCTACGGCGAGAAACACGGCGAACTCGAGCCCGGGAAAAAAGCAGCCATTCTCGGGTTCATGAAAATTCGCAGTCTCGACGCACTTGAACGCGAGATTGCCGGGTTGCCGCAGGAGCAGCTGAAGGCGCGCGTGGCCGACTGGCGCAAGGTCCTTGAGGGGGTCTCGGCCATGGGACTCGGGGAATATGTTTCGGTGGATCTCAGTGTCGTCCGCGGGCTGGCCTACTACACGGGTTTTGTGTTTGAGGCCTTCGATCGCCAAGGCGATCTCCGGGCGCTCGCCGGTGGCGGCCGTTACGACACCCTGGTCGAGAAGCTCGGTGGACCCGCCCTGCCGGCGGTCGGCTTTGCGATTGGCGACGTGACGACTGGGCTGCTCCTGGAGCAGCGGGGTGTCATGCCGGCGTTCGTGAATGCGCCGGATATCTATTGTGTGATTGGCGGAGCGCCGGAACGGCTGGCGGCTTTTGCCGATATCCACGTGCTGCGCGCCGCGGGCCGGAGGGTCGAATATCCGATGAAGGAGTTGGCGTTCGGCAAACAGTTCAAAGCTGCGGCGGAGTCGGGCGCAAAGCTCGCGCTGATCTACGGTGGGGACGAGCTCGCGAAGGGCATCGTAAAAATTCGCGACCTCACCGAGCGCAGCGAGCGCGAGGTGCCGCGCGATCAGGTGGTTTCAGCCGTGCGCGATTTTTTCAGCGGACAGTGAAGATGTTTGGTCAAAGCGTTTCACCCCGCAGGCGACGGCCACGCGACCGAAGCGTCACCTCAGGATCGAGGCGGCGGAGCACAACGACCGGCTGCAAGCGGCGGGCGAGCCTTGTCGGACGGCATTGCGCGAAATCAGCGGGCTTTGCGCGACGACGACGCTGGTGAATCCTTGAGCAGATTTTCCGGGCCGAACGCGTCGGGCAACAGGTAGTCGAGCGTGGTCTCGATGCACTCGTCCGAGTCACAGATGGCGAGCACGGTCGCCTGTGGGCCGAATTCGTTGAGCACCTGGCGGCACGCGCCGCACGGCATGGTGGGCGCGCGGGTCGGGGTGTAGACGACGACGCAACGCAGCGTGCGCTCGCCTTGCGCGGCAGCCGTGAAGATCGCGGTGCGCTCGGCGCAATTGCAGAGGCCGTAGGAGGCGTTTTCGACATTGCTGCCGGCATAGATTTTCCCCGAACCGGCCAGCACGGCGGCACCGACGCGGAATTTGGAGTAGGGCGAATAGGAGCCCTGGGCCGCAGCCCGCGCGGCTTGTTCGAGACGACGGCGGAGCGGAAGCGAAAGTTTCGAGGGCATGGTCAGAGGCCGAGTTCGGATTTCACTTCGGCAAAGGCGCGGATGGCAAACTGCAAATCCTCGCGCGAATGCGCCGCGCTCACTTGCGTGCGGATGCGCGCCGCGCCCTGCGGCACGACGGGGTAGAAAAAGCCGACGACGTAGACGCCTTTCGTCAACATGCGCGCCGAGAATTTCTGCGCCAGCGCCGCATCGCCGAGCATCACGGGGACGATCGGATGGGTGCCGGGCTGGAGCGCGAGCCCGGCGGCGGTGAGACCGGCGCGAAAAAACGCCGTGTTTTCCTCCAGGCGATCGCGCAGCTCAGTCGAGCGGGAAAGTAAATTGAGCGCCGCAATCGATCCGGCGGCAATGACGGGCGCGAGAGTGTTGGAAAACAGATAGGGTCGGGAGCGCTGGCGGAGTAGTGCGATGATTTCCTTGCGGCCGCTCACATAGCCGCCGCTCGCCCCGCCGAGGGCCTTGCCGAGCGTGCCACTGACGATGTCGATGCGATTCATCACACCACAGTGCTGGTGTGTGCCGCGGCCGGTCTGGCCCATGAACCCGACCGCATGGCTGTCGTCGATCATCACGAGCGCGCCATGACGGTCGGCGAGCTCGCAGATTTCGCGCAACGGCGCGATGAAGCCATCCATCGAGAACACGCCGTCGGTCACGATGAGCTTGAAGCGCGCTTTCGCCGCGTCGGCCGCGCGGAGCTGAGCCTCGAGATCGGTCAAATCGGAGTTTTTGTAGCGGTAGCGCTGCGCCTTGCAGAGCCGGATGCCGTCGATGATCGAGGCGTGGTTGAGTTCGTCGCTGATGACCGCGTCGTCGGCGGTGAGCAGCGTCTCGAACACGCCGCCGTTGGCGTCGAAGCACGACGAGTAGAGAATCGTGTCGTCGGTGCCGAGGAACGCGCTCAACCGCGCCTCCAATTCCAGATGAATTTCCTGTGTCCCGCAAATGAACCGGACCGACGAGAGCCCGTAGCCCCAGCGGTCGAGCGCGGCGTGCGCCGCGCGGATGATCTCCGGGTGATTGCCGAGGCCCAGGTAGTTATTCGCGCAAAAATTGAGCACCTCGCGGCCACCCGCCGGCCCGGAGTCGACCGAAGCGGCGACGGCGATGTGGGCGCTCTGCGGGGTCGTGATCAGCCGCTCGCGTTTGAACAGCCCGGCGGTCTCGATCTGGCTGAGTGATTTCTCGAGGTGAGTGCGGTAGGACGGATTCATCCTTCGTCCCAATTGAGGACAATTTTCCCGCTCTGGCCGGAGCGCATCAAATCGAAGCCTTGCTGGAATGCGGTGAACGGCAGCCGGTGCGTAATTACCGGGGTGATGTCGAGGCCGCTTTGGATGAGCGCGGTCATTTTATACCACGTCTCATACATCTCGCGGCCATAAATGCCGCGGATCGTCAGCATGTTGAAAACGACCTTGTTCCAGTCGATCGCGGCCTTCTCCGGCATGATGCCGAGGAGCGCGATGCGGCCGCCGTGGCACATGTTGTCGATCATGTCGCTCAGGGCCCGTGGGCTGCCGGACATTTCCAAACCGATATCAAAGCCTTCCTTCAGCCCAAGTTCGTGCTGCACGTCGGGTAGATTTTCCTTCGAGACATCGACCACGCGGGTTGCGCCCATGCGTTTCGCGAGCGCGAGGCGGACCGGATTGACGTCGGTGACGACGACTTTGCGCGCGCCGACTTGTTTCGCAATCGCGGTGGCCATGCAGCCGATGGGGCCGGCGCCGGTGATCAGCACGTCCTCGCCGATCAGGTCGTATTGCAGGGCGGTGTGGACGGCATTGCCGAGCGGATCGAAGCACGAAAGCACGTCGAGCGAGATGGAGGAATCGACCGGGACCGCGTTGCTGGCCGGGATGCAAAGATATTCGGCGAACGCGCCGTCGCGGTTCACGCCGACGCCCCGGGTGTCCTTGCACAGGTGGCGTCGGCCCGCGAGGCAGTTGCGACAAACGCCGCAGACGATATGGCCCTCGCCATCGACGAGGTCTCCGGGCTTGTGACTCTGAACGTTGGTGCCAACGGCCTCGACCACGCCGACAAACTCGTGGCCGATGACCATGGGTGGTTTGATGGTTTTTTCGGCCCAGACGTCCCAGTTGTAAATGTGAACGTCGGTGCCGCAGATGGAGGTCCGCTTGATCCTGATGAGGACGTCATTGATGCCGGGCGCGGGCTCGGGAACTTCGACGAGATCGAGTCCGGGGCCGGCCCGCAGCTTGGCAATGGCGCGCATGCTTTTCATGGCCGAACGCTAGCGTTGTGACCGTGCGTGTCGAGCCGCGGGCGCGCCACTTGGCGAACCGTTGCGCACCTTCGCGGGCCAGCAGTTTCGCGTGTGTGCCCGTTTCAGTTTTCGCCGATGTAGCGGCGGAAAAATTCCTCGTAGCGCACGAGACTGTCGAGGCGCTGCTTTGGCTCGCCGCTGCGACTCATCTCGTGCGAGGCGCGCGGGTAACGCACTTCCTCGACGTCGCGACCGAGCACCTTGAGGCTGCGGAGGAGCATTTCGCTCTGGACGAAACCGGTGCGGCGGTCGTTGTCGCCGTGCTGGATGAGGAGCGGAGTCCTGATCGCCTCGACGTAGCTGAGCGGCGATTCGTGCTCGAGCAGTTGCCGCGTCTCGCGCTGCCACGGGTAGCCGCCGAATGCGCGCGGCACGAGGCGCCAGGCGTTGCCTTCGCCGAAAAACGTCGCGAGGTCGTAAACGCCACGCTGCGCGACCGCCGCCGCGAAACGCTGGTCATGGCCGACGATCCACCCTACCATGTAGCCGCCGTAGGAGCCGCCCGTAACGAGCTGCCGCTTCGTGTCGATGTAGCTTTCCTGCGCAGCGATGCTGGTGGCGGTCAGGATGTCGAGCGCAGGGCCGGCGCCCCAGTTTTTGTAGTTGGCGCGCTGAAAGGTGTAACCGTAGCCGCCCGAGCCGCGCGGATTCGAGAAGACGATGGCGTAGCCGCGCGCGGCGAAAAACTGGAATTCGAACCACATGCTGTCTTCGCCCGGCCCCCACATCGCCGAGGGGCCGCCGTGAATCTCGAGCAGGAGCGGATATTTTTTCGCCACGTCAAACTCAGCCGGCTTCATCGTCCAGAACTGCACGACGCTGCCTTCGGAGTTTTGAAAACTGTGCGCCTCGTAGGCGCTGAGTTTTTTCCCCACGAGCCAGCCGCTGTTGTGCGTGGTCAGCGCCGCACTCGTCGTGTCGTCGAGCGAGCCGGCGTATAATTCGCTGGGATTGCCCGGCGTGGTGCGAACCTGCACGAGCGTGCCGCGCGCAAGGTCGTAGGCGCGCACGCCGATGTCGGTCTGCAGCGTGAGCCGGTCGGTCGCGCCGGTTTGCGCGTTGACGCGGTAGAGCGGGAAACCGCCGTTGGTCGCGGCGACGAAATAAATCGCGCGGCTGTCGTCCGTCCATTGGAGACCGGTGGCCGAGCGGTCGAGTTTTTCGGTGAGCAACTTCGGTTCGCCGCCGGCGACCGGCACGATGGCGACGGCGGCCTGCCCGTAGTCGAAGGCGTTGCCGGGCCCCGCGGTCAACGCGACGAGCCGCCCGTCGGGCGAGGGCTTCGGGTTGCCGAGACTGAAATTTTTCATCTCGGCGAAAAGTTTCACGCCGCCGCCGGCCGCGTCGGCGAGGTAGAGGCTGTTCGCCTCGCTGCGGTCGGGATGTTCGTCGAGCTTGCGCGGAGCCGCGCACACGACCGACTTTCCGTCCGCCGTCCACTCCGCGGCGTTGAAGCTCGTGAAGCCCGGCGTGAGGTCCACCGCCGGCGCGCCGGCGCGCGCTTCCTGCACGAAGAGGTGGTTGAAGCTCAGCTCCGGGTTGATGTCACGTTCGTCTTGGAAATTCAAGCGATCGAGCGGGCGCGGATTGCCGTCGGCTTCGTTTTTCGCGAGCCACTCGCGGCGCTCCTGCAACGAGCCGTCGGGCGACGCGGCGGGACTCTTCGCGTCAGTTTCCTTTGCGGGTTTGTCCTTGTCACCGTTCTTGGTGCGCCAGATGGCGGTGTCGTTGGCCGTGCGGCCGGGTTTTTCAAACTTCCACGCCGGCTTCGCGCCAGCCCCGGCTTTTTCGAGCGCGGCGCGCGCCTGCGCGTAACTGAGCGACGACGTGAACAACACGCGCGCGCCATCGGGCGACCAGCGCGGGTTGTTCGCGCCGGCTTCGCTTTTCGTGAGCGGCATCGCTTCGCCGCCGGCTAACGGCAGCACGAGCACCTGCGGTTTTTCCTTCTCGACCGCGCGCCCAAACGCGATGCGGTCGCCACGCGGACTCCACGCTGGCGCGCTGTCGTTCGCGGCGGTGAAGGTGAGCTGGCGCGGCGGCGTCTGGCCGTCGGTGGCGACGAGCCACAGATGGGTTTGGCTGACCCAGTCGTCCTTCGCGTCCGGCTTGGGTTCCATCGAGCGCACGACGTAAACGACCCAGCGGCCGTCGGGCGAGAGCGCGGGCGACTCGAGCTGCTTCACCTGGAGCAGATCGGAGGCGACGATGAGCGTGGAGTCCGCGGCGCGCAGGAGGAGCGGCGCCACCAGGGCGCCCGCGAGGATCAGACGGGTGGGGAAACGCATATCGGTTTGCATCGTGCGCGGGGAGCGGTTCGTGTCGAAGGGAATTCCGATGACCAACCGCTTCTACAGTGCGTCCGACAGCGAGACCTTCGGCCTGTCGCGCCAGACCGATTATCGGAACGCGTTTCAAATCGACCGGGACCGGATCATCCACGCGCACGCGTTCCGCAAGCTGCAGTCGAAGACGCAGGTCTTTCTCTCCGGCGAATATGATTTCTATCGCACGCGGCTCACCCATTCGATGGAAGTCGCGCAGATCGGCCGTTCCATCTGTCATTTCTTGCGGACTGAGGGCGGGGTGCTGCGCGAGGACTTTTTCATCGACAGTGATCTCGTCGAGGCGGTCTGTCTGGCCCACGATCTCGGCCATCCGCCGTTTGGTCACTCGGGCGAACGCACCCTGCAGGAATTGATGGGCCGCTGGGGCGGCTTCGAGGGCAATGCCCAGACGCTGCACCTGTTGACCGAGACGATGTATCAAAACGAAGCCGGCGTGCGGGGCATGGCGCCGACGCGGGCGCTTCTCGACGGCGTGCTCAAATACAAGAAACTCTACCGGGAGTTTCCTGCGTCGCCCGGCAATCATTTTCTCTACGACCCGCAGGAGGCGGTGCGGGCGTTTGTTTTCGCCGGGGCGAAAATTCCGAAGGCGCTGCACGCCGGCGAGAAGCTGAACGCCCTCAAGAGCGTCGAATGCCAGATCATGGACTGGGCCGACGATGCGGCCTACTCGCTCAACGACATTGTCGACGGAGTGAAGGCGGGGTTTCTCACCATTGAGCGGATCGAAACGTGGGCGGCGGGCGAGGGGATTGATGCACCGCGGCAGCAGTTGCTGGACGAATTGTTCGATGCGATTCGGGGCGACAATTTGGAAAAAGTATTTTCGCAGCGCATCGGCGCGTGCATCAAGGGCTGCCGGTTGCGCGAGCGGGAGAACTTCATGTCGACGCGCACCAACCGCTATCGCTTCGAATTGGTGGTGTCGCCTGCCGCCGAACGCACCGTGCGGTTTTTCAAGAAACTGGCCAACGACATTATTTTTGAGAGCCCGCAGCTCCAGCAGATGGAGCACAAGGCGCGCAAGGTGATGTTCGCCCTGTGGGAATCGTGCTGGACGAACTATGTCGTGAAGAGCGGCCGGGTGATCAACATCCTGCCGCCGCGGGTCGGTCGCCTGATCGACGCGGAGAAAACCGAAGCGGGCAAGGCCCGCCAGATCTGCGACTGGCTGGCCGGGCTCACAGACGGCCTCATCGTGCGGACTTATCAGCGGCTGTTTGATCCCCAGTTCGGAAGTATTCGGGATTTGAGCTGATGGCCTGGGTCGCGGACTGTCAGGTCAATGGCTGCAGCGGACGATTGATTTTTCGCGCCGGCGGGACACCGTGACGCAACCTTTCTCTCCCGCCCGTCGTCAACCCCACCGGTATGTTTCGCCTCGCTGTTCCCAGCTCCCGGCCCCATTCCAGCTGGACCCGCACCCTGCTGGCCGCCGCGCTGGCCGTGGCGGCGAGCTGCGTGAGCGGGGCGGAGAGTCCGGGCGTGATGCGGTTTCGCGAAAAAGTGAAACCGTTGCTGGTGACCTACTGCTACGACTGTCACGGGGATGGCGAGCGCAAGGGCAATGTCGCGTTCGATGAGCAGACCACCGAGGCGAAGCTGCTCAACCAGCCGGAGCTCTGGTTGGCCGCACTGAAAAATGTCCGCGCCGGCCTCATGCCGCCCGAGGACAACCCGCGGCCCACCGCCGAGGAACTCAAGCATCTCGCCACGTGGATCAAGTCGGATGCGCTCGGCATCGACCCGCAACAGCCCGATCCGGGCCGGGTTGCCTTGCGCCGGCTCAACCGCGTGGAATATCGCAACACCGTCCGCGACTTGATGGGCGCCGACTTCAACAGCGAAGTGGAGTTTCCGCCCGACGACACGGGCAACGGTTTCGACAACATCGCCGACGTGCTGACGGTCTCGCCACTGCTGCTGGAAAAGTATCTGCAGGCCGCCGAGACCATGGTGGAGAACACCGTGCCGAAAGTGTCCCATGTGATGCGCGAACGCGTGTTCACCGGTCGGGATTTCCGGGCGGAGGGTGGGGGACGGAGTGGTGGGGAGAACCTCAGTGTCACCAAGGCCGCGAGCGTGAAACGGATGGTGACGGTGGACGTGACTGAACACTACCGGCTGGTGGTGGACCTCGACGTTCGTGGATCATTCAATTTTGATCCGGGCCGCGCCAAAGTTTCCTTCACCGTGGATGGCGAGCCGCGCTTCACTGCAGAGGTGGTCTGGCGGGATAACAAACGTCTCCACTATGATTACGACGAAAGCTGGACGGCTGGGTCGCATGTCCTGGCGTTTCAACTCGAGCCGCTGGCGCCCGTCGAAACGCCCGTGGTGGCGCCGTTCAACCCCGGGGTGCCGGCCACCGCCGAACCCGGCGTGCCCGCGAGCGTGCGGCAGCAACCGATCAGCACCCAGACGCGGCTCGATGTGCGGATCGCCTCCGTGAAAGTGCAGGGTCCGCTGCCGAAAAAATACTGGGCGACCCCGGAAAACTACCAGCGTTTTTTCCCGAACGGCCCGGCGCCGGAAGCGGCCAAGGAGCGCGACGCCTATGCGCGCGATGTCCTGCGTGCTTTTGCCACGCGCGCGTTCCGCCGGCCCGTCGGGGAGGCCAAGCTCGACCAGCTCACCGCGATCGCGCAGCGAGTCTACCGGCAGCAGGGAAAGACGTTCGAAGAAGGCATCGCCCAGGCGATGATGGGCGTGCTGGCGTCGCCGTATTTTCTCTTTCGCCTCGAGCCGGTGGCGGCGGGCCGGGCGACGGGCGCGCCGGTGTTCGTGGATGATTACGCGCTGGCGTCGCGACTCTCGTATTTTCTCTGGTCGACCATGCCGGACGAGGAACTATTCCGGCTGGCGGCCCAGGGCGAATTGCGGGCGAATCTATCCGCGCAGGTGAAGCGCATGCTGGGCGACGCCCGCTCGCAGTCCCTGGTGCGCAACTTTACCGGCCAGTGGTTGCAGGCTCGCGACGTCGAGACGGTGTCGATTAACGCCCGGGCGGCGCTGGGCCTGAGCGATCCGCGGCGCGGTGGTGGTGGCGGCCCGCGGGTGGAGTTTGATGCCGAGCTGCGCAAGGCGATGCGCAGCGAGACCGAGATGTGTTTTGACGCCGTCATGCGGGAGGACCGGAGCGTGCTCGAACTGCTCGCGAGCGATTACACGTTTCTCAATGAACGCCTCGCCACGCACTACGGCATCCCGGGTGTGACCGGCGAGGAGCTGCGCCGGGTAACCCTGCCCGCGGACAGTCCGCGGGGTGGCGTGTTGACGCAGGGCACGATGCTCACGGTGACGTCAAATCCGACGCGCACCTCGCCGGTGAAGCGCGGACTATTTATTCTGGAAAACATCCTCGGCACTCCGCCGCCACCGCCGCCGCCGGACGTGCCGGCGCTGGAGGAGGCCAAAAAAGATTTCAAGGGCCGCGAGCCCACCTTGCGGGAGATGCTCTCCGTGCACCGCAGCAATAAGCTTTGCGCTTCGTGTCACGCGCGGATGGATCCGATTGGTTTCGCGTTGGAGAATTTCACCGCGCTGGGCACCTGGCGCGACACCGAGGCGAGGCAGCCGATTGATGCGACGGGGAAACTGGTCACAGGCGAAACCTTCTCGGACGTGCGTGAGCTTAAGCGGGTCCTCACCCATGAACGCCGGCTGGACTACTATCGGTGCCTGACGGAAAAACTTTTTACCTACGCTCTCGGCCGGGGCGTCGGTCCGCGCGACCTCGGCACGATCGATCAGATCGTCGATCAGCTGGACCAGGAGCACGGCCGGTTTGGCGCCCTGCTCACTGGAATCATCGAATCTCCAGCCTTCCAAATGCAGCGCACCTCGGCCAAGGTTGCGGCGGTCCCTTTCGTCGTCCCCTCACTCGCCTCGACCACCGCCCCATGAAAACTCCGCGCTCCACCAGCTCCCGCAGCCGTGCGACCGAGCGTCGCCTCGCCTTCAGCCGTCGTCATTTCCTCCGGGGACTCGGGGCCTGCGTGGCCTTGCCGGTGCTTGAGTCGGCGCTGGGAGCGATGGCGCGCGCGGCGGTGCCGGCGGCTGCCGCGGGTGGCGGAGCCCTGGCGACCACCAGCACCGGGGCGCCGCTGCGCACCGCGTTTGTCTATTTTCCGAATGGCGCAATTCCGGGCGCGTGGTGGCCGACGGGCGAAGGCCGGGCCTTTGAACTGGGCCGCACGATGCAACCGCTGGAGCCGCTGCAAGGGGCGATTCAGGTGCTGGGTGGGCTCGACCATAAGAATGCCGCGGCCGGCAATGACGGTGCCGGTGACCACGCCCGGGCCAACGCGACGTTTCTCACCGGCGCCCGCGCGCGCAAGACGGACACCGTTGACGTTCGGGTGGGTGTTTCCGTCGACCAAGTCATCGCGCAGCGGGTCGGCCACCTCACGCGTTTTCCTTCGCTGGAACTTTCCTGCGACAGTGTGCGCAAGGCGGGGCGCTGCGATTCGGGCTACTCGTGCGCCTACCAATACAATCTTTCCTGGCAGTCGGCCACGACGCCGGTGGCGCCCGAGCCGAACCCGCGGTTGGTTTTCGAGCGGCTCTTTGGCAGTGGCGCGCCCGCCGAGCGGCAGCAGAACTACGCGCTCCGCCGGGCCACGCAAAAATCGTTGCTCGATTTCGTGATGGATGACGCCCGGGCCCTGCAGGGCGAACTGGGGCGCAACGATCAACAGAAACTCGACGAGTATCTCACGGGCGTGCGGGAGATCGAGCAGCGCATCCAGCGTTCGGAAAGTTTCGGGGCCTTGCCTGATCCGCAAGCCGCGACGCCAGCTGGCATTCCGGCGAACTATGGCGATCACATGGACATCATGTTTGATCTGCTGGCGATGACCTTTCGCACCGATTCGACCCGGATCGCCACGCTGCTGCTCGCCGGTGACGGCTCGAACCGGCCGTTTCCGCAGATCGGCATTCCGGAGGGTCACCATTTTTGCACCCATCACCGCAACACTGCTGAGCTGGTGGACAAGGTCACCCAGATCGATCTCTACTACATGCAGCATTTCGCCCGCTTCCTGAAGAAACTTGAGGAAATGAAAGACGTGGATGGCCACTCGGTGCTCCACAATTCGATGATTGTTTACGGCTCCGGCAACGCCGATGGCAATCGGCACACGCACGACAATCTGCCGATCATCCTCGCCGGTAGCGGGGGAGGCACGCTCACTCCGGGACGTTACGCGAAACTGGGTGGCCGGCCGATGAGCGACCTGTTCCTCAGCCTGTCCGACCGGATGGGTGCGAAAGACGTGGAGCGGATCGGCGATTCGAGCGGCCGCCTCAGCAGCGTGTAATCGCGTGGTGAGTGGCGCGGCGACGGGACGTCATGGTCTCGTTGACGCCGGCAGCGGCGGGTCGACCTTTTTCTCCGGGAAAATTTCTGCGGGCATCCGGCGATAGCGCAACAGCTCGCCGTAGGCGGCGGCACCGAGGTTCGAGTCGAGTTGCCGACCGGCCAGATACTGCAGGCGCAGGCTGCGATCCTGGTTGAGTTCAGCAGTTTTCAGCCAGGTTTTCAGATCCGCGGCCAGTCCGGCAAACGCGTCCAACAGGCTGGCCGCCGAGCCGAGATTGACACTGGCCAGCGAGTGCTTCACGGCCGCGTGATCGGAGCGATCAAGCCGTTGTTGCAGCGCCTCGGCGTCGACGCGGAGGGGCGCGATCTGGCCCAGCATCACGACGTCGTAGCCGTATCCCTCGTCATCGTTGCCCCAGACGGTGCCATGGGGAAACACGGAGAAAAAGGTCGCGATTTCACTCTGCACGGCCGCGCGGTTGCTTTCGTAGAAGGGCACCCACTGCGTTACGAAACCACCCGGGTTCAGGTGCTGACGGCACAATTGGAAATACTCCTGCGAATAAAGCACGGCCGCGCCCTTCACCCACGGATGAATCGGGTCGGAGGTGATGATGTCGAACTTCTCCGGTGTGGTTGCGAGGTAGTGCCGCGCGTCATCATAGATCACCTCAACGCGCCGGTCGTGCAGCACGTCGTGGTTTTCCACTTCGAAGCGGGTGGCGATGGCGCGGGGGATCAGCGGTTCGATTTCGCAGATCACGATGCGGCTGATCGACGGATGCGGCACAAACGAGCCCGCAGTCACACCCGCCCCACAACCGACGATCAGGACGGAGCGCGGCTGAGGATGAAACAGCGCCGGGATGTGCCCGAGCATCCGCTGGAGTCGCATGTCCTTGAACAGGCTCGACGCTTCCGTTTTCCCGCTGACGTGAAAGTAGCGCGCGCCCTCGGCCGTCTCCGTCACGGCGACGGAGGCGTTGATGCCCTCGCCGAAAAACTGAAGCTTGGCGGTTTGGTCGCCGGTGAGAAACTGGCGACCGTAGGCGACGAGTTGCCAGGGAATGCTTGGCAGATGCAGGCCGACGAAAACGGCCAGCATCATCGCCATGGCGGTGCTGCTCCAACCTGCAAGGGAGCGCGGCGCGAACGCGAGCACGGCTCCGAGCGCGGACAGCGCGATGAGCAGTTGCTCGGTCTGCCGCGTGCCGAGCCAGGGGAAGAGCACCAGGCTCGTGAGCACCGCGCCGATGATGGCGCCGAGGGTGTTGGCGGCATAAATGCGGCTGACGAGCCGGCCGGAATCCAGCCCCCCGGTCGTGGCGGCGAGCGCCAGGGGGAAGCTCGCGCCCCACAAGCCGGCCGCGGGCAAAATTGCCCAGGCGCAGCGGACGAGATCGAATCGAAATTTTAATCCGGCATTCATGGCGAGCACTGGATCAATCGGCCAGAAGGGCAGTGAGCGGGTCACAGCATGCGCCGCCCAGGCGATGGCGGCTACCTGGAGCAGCTGGCAGCAGCCCAGCGCGAACCGTGGGCGCAATGTATGGCGCGCGATCAGCGAGCCGAGGCTGCTGCCGAGGCCGAGGCCCGCGAGAAACACCGCGAGGATGATGGAGAAAGTATACACCGTCGCGCCGAGCAAGAGGGATAGCAGGCGCGTCCAGATCACCTCGGCTGACAGCGCGCACGCGCCCGACAACGCAATCGTCAGCCACACGGCGCGCGCACCGGGCGGCGTGGTGGGCGGATTTTCAGCCGAGGCGGAATCGACGCGGGCGGGACGCGGCGCCACGCCGGCGAGGCCGAACGCCAGGAGCGCGACGGTGAGGTTGAGGGCCACGGCGCACCAAGTCGCCGTGGCCAGGTCGTAAAGGCGCAGTAGATAAAATCCGGCCACGAGGCAGCCGCCGACGGCCCCGACGGTGTTACCGCCGTAAAAAATTCCCAGCCACGAAATGCCGCGCGGGGTCGTCTCAACCCATCGGGCAATTGCGGGCAGGGTCGCGCCCATCAGCATCGTCGGAGGCAGCAGGCATCCGGCGCAGACGACGCCCCGCAGCAAAATCCCCGGCAGTCCGTGGCCCGCACTGCTGACATAAAACCGGCCAACCGCGGGCATCGCAAACAGCACCAGCACCCCCGCGAGACCGATGCCCAACTCCAGCAGCGCATAGACGCGCAGCGGATGCCGGGCGGCGGAAACGAGGCGTGGCAGCGCGAGGCTACCCAGGCACATCCCGCCCATGAAAGTGCCGAGCAGCACCGCGAGTGAAACCGCCGACGAGCCCACGACAAATTGCAGGAGTTGAAACCAAACGATTTCGTAGATCAACGCGGCGCAACCGCTGCCAACGAAGAGCACCAGCAGCAGGGGTAGAATCCGGCGGGACATGCGGTCGGAAACTAGCGAGCTGAGCTACGCGGGCGCACGGGATGGTCGAGCGCGTCGGCGCTCCATGCGAGGTGCCGGCCGTTTTCGCCGTTTTTGGTGACGGCGGAGAAGAGGTAGGCGAGGGCCGGCGCCGCCACGCCGGCCGTGATGGTGGCGAACACGGAACTGAGGAAAAACCGGAGACCGACGCGCGGGTGGATCATTGGCGGATCAAAATCCAGGTGAGATCCGGCTGTTCTCAGTCGCCGAGTGGGCGCTGGTTGGTGAAGTTCGGGCTGGGCGGAAGGGCGAACGCATCGACGTCATCGGGATGAGCGGGATCGAATCCCTTGAAGTCGTCCACGATGAATTTCGCGAGCGGGAGTTGGTTGGTGCGGAGTCCCTGCACGATGCACTTGGCGAGCTCGTAGCTGCCGTAGTTGTCGTGGTGCGTGGGGTCGCGCGATGGGCCGGTGCCAGCAAACGCGCGGTAGGCCTGGTCTTTTCCGAGCGCCTCGTAGAAGAGTATGCTCATGGCGTTGAGGTCAATGAACGTGACGCCGAGCCCCTTCGCCGCCTGGCGCGACGCCTCGGCGTAGTCAGCGAGGGAGGGCTTGATTTTGCCGTCGGCGGTAAAGTTGCGTCGCTCCATCGGCGAGACGATCACGGGCGTGCCGCCGTGGGCGCGGACCGCATCAACGTGCTGCTTGATTTCCTTCTGGTAGGTCGTGAACGGGCCTCCGGTGCCGGCGGCGATCTGCTTCTGGTCGTTGTGGCCAAACTGCATGATCATCCAGTCGCCGGGCTTCATCACGCTGAGCATCTTGTCGAGCCGGCGGCGGCCGAGGGAGTCGCGATAGGTCTCGCCCGACTCGCCGTGGTTGGCGATCGCGATGCCGGGCTTGAAGAAGCGGGTGAACGACTGACCCCAACTGCTGAACGGCTCGCGCGACTGATCACCTACCGTCGAGTCGCCAATGAGGAAAACCGTCGGCACGTCGACCGGCGTGATTTCGAGAGCGGAGAGGGCGGGGTGCGAGTTGTTAAATTCAAGGGTGAGTAAATCATCCCAGCCCCAGGCCTCTTGGGTCGTCTCCCGCGGCGCCTTTAACTTGACCGCCCCCGCCTTGATGTGGCCGACGGCGGCGATCTTGGGGTTGCGCGTATTGACGATGAAACTGACGGTCGCGAATTTTCCGGCGGTGGTGTGGATTTTTTCCACCATCAGGCGGCGTAGTTCGGCTTTGATCGTGGTCGTGCTCTCGACCTGGGCGTCACCCAGCGTGACGGTCACACGATAATTGCCCTCCGCCGGCACCTTGACGGAGAAGAAAAACGGCTGATCGCTCGTGACGCTGCGAATCCCGCGAATCAAGGTCGCTCCCGCTTCGAAACCGAAGCCGCGATCCTTCGAGTAAACCATCCCGGGGTCCACCGGCGTGACGCCCGGCGCAGTGCTGCCGGATCCAAAATTGAATCTAAACAAGGGCGGCTCGGGCGCCGGGGCTGGCGCAACGCACGCGGCGAGCGCGAGCGGGAGGAGAACGAGGACGGGGGCGAATTTCATGAAAATCAGCGGAAGGTGCCGGGTGAACTGGCCTGTGACAACCCGGCGCCGCCTATTTGTCGCGCGGTGCCTGATTCAAGCGGCCGAGACTGGCGGGGATGGTCCAAGTCTCGACCTCGTCGGGCTGCGCAGGGTCGAAGCCTGTAAAGTCGTCGACAATGGATTTCGCGAGATCGAGCCCGTTGGCTTTGAGGCCGGCGACGACGCACTTGGCGATTTCGTAGCTGCCGTAGTTATTGTGGTGCGTCGGGTCGCGCCGCTCGCCGTAGCCGCTGAAAGCGAGCGGAGATTTCTGCGGCCCGAGCGTTTCGTAGAGGGTCGCGCTCAGGCCGGCGAGGTCGATGAAGGCGACGTTCTCCTCCTGCGCGACTTGACGCACGGCAGCGGGATAGTCGCCGTGGGAATTGCGGATTTTTCCGCTGGCGTCGAACTGCCGGCGCTGGACAGGCGAGCAGAGCACGGGAATCGCGCCGCGCCGCCGCGCCTCGGCGACGAAGACTTTGAGGTAGGCTCGGTAAGTGGTGCCGGCTTCGACGTAGGTCTGCGGCCAGCTCACCTTCTCGTCATTGTGGCCGAACTGCACGAGGAGGTAGTCGCCCGGTTTCATCTGGCCGAGGAGCTTGTCGAGGCGCAGTTCGGTGATGAACGACTTCAAGGTCTCGCCGGATTCGGCGTGGTTCGCGATGGCGACGTTTGATTTAAAGAAGCGAGGCAGCATCTGACCCCAACTGTTGCCGGGCTCGCGCGGCTGATCGGTGACGGTCGAGTCGCCGGCGACAAAGACCGTGATCGCATCGTCGACCTTGGTGAGCTCGACCGCGCAGACGCACGGGCGCGAGTTATTGAATTCGAGGGTGAGCTTGTCATCCCAGTGCAGCACCAGGCCGTTGGGGCCGTTCTCACGTTGGTTGAGTTCGACGTGATCGCCGCCGGGCGCGTTGAGCGGCGGCGGCGGGACCTTCGCGTTGCGGACATTGACCGTGAAGGAGCGGGTTTCGAACTGGCCCTGCTTGGTCGAGACTTTCTCGAGCATGAGCCGGCGCGATTCGGCTTTGACAGTGGTGAGCGATTCGCCGCCGGCGTCGCCGAGGATGACGGTGATGCGGTAATTTCCCTCCGGCACCTGCACGGAGAAGGAAAACGGTTGGTCGCTCGTGATGAAATCACCGCGCAACGGATCGCCGCCGCGGTCCACGGCGGTTGCGAGCGGGCCGGGTTCAAAGCCAAATCCCCGTTCGGCGCTGTAGGCCAGATCGGGGGTGACGGCGGTGTAGCCCGGTGCGACGGCGCCTGAACCGAAATCGAATTTGAATGACGTGGCCTCGGCGGCGTGGGCGGCGAGCGCGAGGCCGGTCCCGAAGGCGGCATAGGCAAGCGCGCGGGCGGAGGGTCGGACTATGGGTCTCAAGGCGATTTTGCCCTCGCGATCTCGACGGCGTAGACGTGACGGACGCCAAACATGTTGCCGGAAAATACGACCCATTTATTGTCGGGCGTGATGGAGCCGTTGGGCTCGATGCCGCCGCGGCCCGTGACGTAGCTATGCTTCGCCAGGTTGACGAGTTTCTCGCGCGCGATACTGCCATCCGGCTGCACGCGAAAAAGATTGATCCATTGGCCATTTATGGCGAACGCGACTTGCGTCGGGTCGCCGCCGTCGCCCATGAAGAGCCGGTTGTCGCGCGAGACGTTGTAGTGGACGGACCACCAGTCGCGCTCGATGGGATAGCGCGTTTCCTTGCCGGTCGCGAGATTGACGCCGGCGATCCAAAACTGCTGGCTCCGCGGTGTCTGCAGATCGAACCAGATCGTCTGGCCGTCGTGGCTCCAGAACTCGTGACCGGCAATTTCCATGTCCATCGTGCGCCGGTGCCGGAGGGTCAGCTCGCTGCCGTCGGTGCGAATGGTCCACACGCGGTCAACTTCGTGCCAGGTGCCCTCGTGGCAGAAGAGCAGCAGGGTTGGGTCGGTCGGTGAAAACTGCATGTGGTTGATCGAGCCGTATTGGTAACCGACGGTCTTCGCCTCGCCGGTTTTCAGCTGGGTGAAGATGATCGCCTCGGAGCGGGGATTGATCGCGCGACTGGCCAGACCGTCTTCTTTGTTCGCGGCGTAGAGTTGATCCGGGGTGAGCTCCTCCGGTTTCTTGCCGGGAAACATGCGCTGCAGTTGCGGAATGAGGGGCCGGATAGGCGGACGAGGGGTGCGGCCCGTGGGATCCTCGGCGACGGTGGTCGCGAGGGTGAAAGTCTCATCACAGTTGATCAGCGTCCGGGCGGCGTGGGGAATCTTGCGCGTCGCTTTCGTGTCAAGGTCGTAGGCGAAAACTTCGCCGCCACCGAAGCCACCGCGCCCACCACGAGCACCCGGGGGCACGGCGGCGGTGGCGGGCGGCGTGACGGTGGGATTCGCCGGTGTTGGGTTGGCGGCGGGCGGTTGACCGGGCGGTCCGCTACGTCCGCCGCGTCCACCCGCCCCGCCCCGGCTGAAATAAATTTCCCGCGTGCGCCGCGCCATGTAACCGCCCCGGCCGCCTGGCGCGACGACTTCGGGCTGCGGCGCTTCAACGCCGAGCTTCGTGAGGTCGATCAGGCCGATGCCGCTCGGCGCGCTGAAGATCAACTTGTCGCCCTGCGGGGAGTAGGCGTTGTCGTGAAAATAAAGCGTTGAGCTACCCGGCTCCCGGGAGAGCTGGATCACGCGGTGTCCCGTGTCGGGATCAATCCAATCGGTGGGGGCGGCCGGTGTGGGGGCGGAGACGTCGGCGGCAAAGGCGGGCAGGGCGATGAGCGCGAAGAGGTGGCAGGAGCGGGGGAGGTGGAGCATGATAATATTCGCCGGCGACGGGAATCGTCCGCGCCGTGGAGAAGTCGCGCCGAGGCGGCAAAAGTTGCGCGAGGCTCGCGCGCGGACGCGAGCGGCTCAGGTGGCGGGCGGAAACAGTGCGTCGAGTTTCCCCGTGCTGTCGCCAACTTTTTCTGTGCGCACCCCGACCGTATCGAGCATCGAGCGGTAGAGATTCGTCATCGGGGTATTTTCGTCGACGCGGAGATGGTGACCAGGGGCGAAGGAGTTCCCCCCGCGGCCGGCGACGAGGATGGGCAGGTTTTCCGGTGAGTGCTTGTCGCCGTTGCTGAGCGCACTGCCGTAGAGGATGGTGCTGTGGTCGAGGAGCGAGCCGGCGCCTTCCTTCGTGTTTTTGAGACGGTCGAGGAAGCGGGCAAATTGAGTGGTGTGGTAACGATTGATCTGGGCGAGCTTCTTTTTCTTCTCCTCGTCGTTCCGATGGTGGGAGAGGTCGTGGTGGCCGTCGCGAATGCCGATGTTCGGGTAAGGGCGATTGCTGCCGTCGTGGGCGACGATGAAGGTGGCGATGCGCGTGGAGTCGGTTTGAAACGCGAGGACCATCACGTCGAACATGAGCTGCAGTTGTTGCTCGTAAGTTTCAAACATGGCTGGCGTCGCAGCGCCGGCGGGTGGCCGCGGGGGGCCAAATTTCTCCGCGCGCTCGATGCGGAGTTCGAGCTCGCGGACGGCCGTGAGATATTCGTCGAGTTTTCGCCGGTCGGTGTCGCCGAGGCGGCGTTCGAGCAGGCGGGCATCGTCAAGCACGTAGTCGAGGACGCTCTTGCGGTAGAGCGCGCGGCGGGCACTGGCTTCGAGAGTGGCGGCGGGGTCGCTGTTGCCAAAGAGGCGTTCGAAGGCGGCGCGCGGGTCCACCTCCGGATGCATCGGCTGCGTCTCCGATTTCCACGAGAGGTTAAATTGGTAGGCGCAACTGTAGCCGGAGTCGCAGGAGCCAGCGCGCTGGCCGCCGTCGCAACTCAGCTCGAGCGAGGGGAGGCGCGTCTGGTCGCCGATTTGGTTGGCGGCGATTTGGTCGACCGAAATGCCCGCCTTGATGTCGGCCCCGGCGGTTTTGCGCGGGTGGACGCCGGTGAGAAAGCTCGCCGAGGCGCGGGCATGCGCCCCGCCGCCGTCGCCGAGTTCATTGCCCTGGTGATTCGCGAGGCCGGTGATGACGCTGAAGTCGCGGCGGTGCGCGGCGAGCGGCTCGAGGATCAGCGGAAGCTCGTAGTCCGGGCCGACGGTGGCGGGCGTCCAGTCGGCCATGTTGGCGCCATTGGGCACGTAGATCCATGCGACCCGCTTCGGAAAGACCGGAGCGCCGGTGGCGGCGTGGGCGCGGGAGGGGAGCATCGCGTCTAGGACGGGCAACGCGACCGCGGTGCCGAGGCCACGAAGAAACGTGCGGCGAGGGAGGGGCATAGGAAAAAGCGTAACGGGAAAGCGGAAAGTTGAAAGGGAGGGTGGAGCGGACAGTCAGCGGGCAGCCGGGCGGGCTGGAGCCGGCGCTGGGACGACGGGGGCGGCAGAGAGCGGACCGAATTCGGTCCGGTGCGCGCGGCGATTTTGGAAGGGGAAACTTTTCGCGACGGCGTGGATGAGCGTGGAGAATTTGTCGTCGTTCGCGCGGAGGTCGGAGATGATGCGTTCGACGGCGGGGCGGTCATAATACTCCACGCCCCGGCCGAGAGCGTAGGTAAGCATTTTTTCGGCGAGACAGCGGCGAAAATCGTCGCCGCGCTTTTTCGCCAACAACTCGGCGAGGTCGGCGGTGCCTGTGAAAGCGTCACCGCCGGCGAGCTTTCCAGCGGAGTCAATCGGCGCGCCGCCGTCTTGCTCGCGCCAGGCGCCGATGCCGTCGAAGTTTTCGAGGGCGAAGCCGATCGGGTCCATGCGGGCGTGGCACGATGCGCAGGTGGGGTTGGCGCGGTGCTGCTCCATTTGCTGGCGGAGAGTGCCGGTGAGTTTGCGCTCCCGGTCCTCGAGATCGGGGACGTTGGGTGGTGGCGGGGGCGGCGGGGTCCCCAGGATATTATCGAGGACCCATTTGCCGCGCTTCACGGGCGAAGTGCGCGTGGGGTTCGAGGTGAGGGTGAGCACGCTGGCGTGGGTGAGGACGCCCCGGCGGGGCGTGCCGGCGAGGCTGACTTTCTGGAAATCATCGCCGGTCACGTTCGGGCTCGTGAGACCGTAGAACTTGGCGAGGCGGGCGTTGACGAACGTGTAGTCGGCCCTCAGAAAATCGAAGAGACTGCAGTCTTCGCGCCGCACGTGTTCGAAGAAGTGCTCGGTCTCCTGCTGCATCGCGCTGCGGAGTGCGGCGTCGAAGGAGGGGAACGCCTTCCGATCCGGCTGCATCGTTTCAAGGCTGCGGATCTGCAGCCACTGGCCGGCGAAATTATCGGTGAGCGCGCGGGCGTTCGGCGAGGCGAGGAGGCGGCGGACTTGGGCGTCGAACTCCGCGTGGAGCTGGCCGCGCGCAGCGATTTCGAGCAGTTCGTTGTCGGGGACGCTGCTCCAGAGAAAAAAGGCGAGACGGGAGGCGAGGGCGAAGTCGTCGAGCGGAACGGCGGATCCAGTGGAACTCGGAGGGGAAAGATGCGAGGGAGGCGGCGCGTCTCCCAGGACGACGGCGCGCCGCTCGGCCCCTTCGTTCTGGAAAAGGAAATGCGGGGAGACCAGCGCGGCGTTGAGGGCGAGTTTTACGCCGCCTTCGAAGGTATCGCCCTGCTCGCGGGCGACCTCGTAGAGGTGGGCGAGTCGGCCGAGTTCGGCGGGTTCGAGGGGGCGGCGCCAGGCGCGGCGCGCGAAATCGGCGAGGAGGGAGCGGGCGGTGGCAGAGTTTCTGGTCGCAGCGGAGTTCGCGCCGTGACGCGCGAAAAGTTCGGCGAGCGGCGCTGGAATTGGCGGAGTGAGGACCGGAGAGGAAAGGTCGGCGACTTCGAGATTTTGAATGAAGAGGCTGCGTTCGCGGAGGTTGGGATTGGGGTTGGCCGGGTCCGCGAAACCGCTGACGAGGGCGGCGGAAAAAGTGTGGCGGCCGGGAGCGAGCTTCGTGCGGCACTCATAAACGCGGGGCTGCGGGACGAGCAGGGCGAGGGAAAACACGCGCTGCTTCGGCAGCGGTTGCATCGTGGCGGGGGCGAGCACGTCGAAGGTTTGGAGCGGCTGGCCGTCGAGACGGAATTCCATCCGCGTGGGTTCGGTCCCGGCTTGTTGCGCGTAGGCTTGGGCACGGAGACTAAATTCGCCCGCGTGCGGCGCTTCGAAGCTGGTGGTGACTGCGCCAGGAGCGGTAAGGACGCGCGCGCCGTCGGCGCCCAGGCGGCTGAGGCCGGTCGTGGCGAGGGTGGCGGCGGGTGCGCGGCGCGTGGCGGCGGGGAGCGGGCCCTCCACTTCCAACCACTTCACGGAGACGATGCCCGGCTGCTGTTTGCCGAGGCGGCCGTTCAGCATCGTGAGCTCATTTTCGCCGCCGCGCTGGCGAAGCATGGCGGCGCGAAAGCGTTGCTTGCCGGCCGGGACGCCGAGGCGGGCTTCGTAGATGTCGGGTTGGGCGAGATCCGGGGCGATGACAAAATCCCGGATGAATGTGTCGTTCAGCAGCAGGGCGATGCGCGTGGGGCCAGGGTCTTCGCCTTTGAAATCGATCGGTTTTTCGCTGCCTTGACCGACGAGCGCCCCGCCGGTCTTGGTCGAGAAGGCCTGAAAACGCACGAGGTAGTCGCCGGCTGCGACCGGGAGCTCGACGGCGACATCGTCCTCCTCGAGGCTGATGAGCTGAACCCAGCCATCCCCGCGGTCGCCGAGAGCGTTGAAGCCAATCTCGGTGAGGCTGGCGGGGATGCGAAGCACGCGGCTCTGGATTGGATCGGTGACGAGGGCTTGATCGAGCGCCTTGCCGGCGGCCGCGAGATATTTTTCAAGCAGCGAGGGCGGGAGCGAAAGGACATCGCCGTTGTTGTCGAAGCCGTAGCCGGAATCGTCGGGCGGGAAATTGGCGGCGGGTTTGAAATCAATGCCGACCAAGTCGCGCAGGGCGTTGTTGTATTCGGCCCGGTTCAGTCGACGAAGAGTGACGCGGCCCGGGTCGGGGTGCGCCGGATCGAGTTGGAAGAGTTCGCGCTCGAGAAACTCCGCGATCATTCCGCGCTCGGTGTCGGTGGGAAACACGGCGCCATCCTCGGGCGGCATTTCGTGACGCGTGACGTGATGGAGGACGGCCTTCCATTGCTTCCGGGCGGCGTGGATGTCGGCCACGGTCTTGAAATCGTCGAGGGCGAGGCCGGACTTGTGGTGGCCGTCGCCGTGGCAGTCGTAGCAGTATTTCTGGAGCAGCGGCGTGAGGTCGCGCTCGAAGGAAGGCGGGGTCGCGGCGGTGGACGGCGTGCGTCCGGCGGTGAGCGCGACGACCGCCAGAAATAGTTGCGCCAAGGGGCACCGCATAAAACTACTTCAAAAATCCGCGGTCGCCGAGCCACTCGACGAAGCGAAGGTGCCACGACGAAATGGGCATTTGCGGACGGTCGCCGCGGACGCCGAAGCCGTGGCCGCCGCTGCTGTAGAGGTGGAGTTCGGCACTCACCCCCGCCTTGCGCAGGGTCGTGAAAAACGCGGCGAGCTGCTCGGGCATGCGGTCGTCGTAGGCGCAGGCGAGAAACGCGGGCGGCGTGCGGTCCTTGGAGAAATTATAGTCCGGGCGTTGCAGTCCGCCGGGATAAATCGGCGCGAAGAAATCGGGCCGCGAACTTTGACGCTCGATGAGATCGGTGGCGTCGGGCCGGCCCGCGTCATGCCGGGCGGCGGCGAGGAGTGCAATTTCGCCGCCGGCGGAAAAGCCGAGCACACCGATGCGGTTGGGCTGCACGTTCCACTCGGCCGCGCGCGCCCGAATGAGCCGGATGGCGCGATGGGCGTCAGCGAGGGCGTCGACGTCGATTTGATAAGGCGGCGGGGTGCCGGTGGGATGGGAGCCGTCCCGCGCGAGGCGATATTTGAGGACAAACGCCGCGATGCCGCGCCCGGCCAGCCAGCGTCCGAGATCGTAGCCCTCGCGCTCGATGGTGTGCTGCATGTGGCCGCCGCCGGGCGCGATGACCACGGCGGAACCGGTCGCCGCGCCCTGCGCGGGGAAGAAGGGCGTGAGCGAGGGATGGTGGATGTTGGAAACGACGGGAAAAACGAGATCGGGTTCCTGGCGCCAACTGATGTGTTCCGGCTCGCCCTGGCGCGCCGCGGAGCCGGGTGCGCCGTTGGGCCAGAGCGGAATCGCCGGAGGATGGGAGGACTCGGCCGGGGGCTGCGTCGGAATCGGCGGGCCGCCCGGTGAGAGATTGGTCGGCGTGGGGGGCACCGCCCGGGGCGCTGGCCAGTCGCCAGCGCGGGCGAGCGCGATCGAAACACCCACCGCGACAAACGTGGCGCGGAACATGTGCGACCGCGGGATCACGGGGCGGGCTGGAGAAATTTTTGCTCGGCGAGAAATTCGCGAAACTGGTTCGCCCAGCCACCGGCGGGTGGGGCGGGGGATTTGTTCGTCTCGCGGATGCCAAAGCCGTGACCCGCTCCGGCGTAGATGTGCAGATCGGCGGGAACGCCGACCTGCTTGAAGAGTAGATAGACTTTGGCGAGACCCTCGGAAATGTCCGGCCGATCCTTGAAGCCGCAGGCGAGAAACACCGGCGGCGACTCCTTGGTCGGAATGATCAACGGTGATTTTCCCGGGTAAATCAGGCCTTGGAAATCCGGGCGGGAGCTGAACCGCTCGATCGGATCCGTGGCGGTGGCGTTGCCGGGTTCGGCGCGGATGGCGGCCCGGGCAATAATTTCTCCGCCGGCGGAAAAGCCGACCATGCCGACGGCGGCCGGATTGAGGCTCCACTCGGCCGCACGACTGCGCACAAGGCGCACGGCGCGTTCGCCGTCTGCCACGCCGTGGACGTCCCACTGGTAGGGCTGGGGCGTGCCGGCCAGATTTGCGTCGTCGAGCCCGAGGCGGTGCTTGAGCACGAATGCCGTGATCCCGTGGTTGGCGAGCCACTGGGCCACCCCGTAGCCTTCGTTGGCGATCGACAGATTGCGGTGACCGCCGCCGGGCACGACGATCACAGCGCAGCCGGTGGCCTGGTCCTTCGGAGGAAGATAAACCGTGAGGGACGGATGATGGATGTTCGAGACGTTGGAGCCGTTGGTGCCGCCGATTTTCTCCGGCTCGTCCTTGCGCGCCTCGGAGCCGGGCGCGCCGGCCGGCCAGAGCGGAATGATAGGACGGGACTCAGCGGCGGCGACCGCGGACGTGGCCACCGCGAGGAAAAAGGTAACAAGTTGAACGGGGAATTTCATGGGAGTGGGAAAAAACCAAGACCGCCGGCGGCGCGGACAAAGCGCTTCGCCGGCGGACAGATTGAATAGAGACGCCGGATTCAGCTCACAGGCCGAGTTTCTTCTTGGCGTCGTCCGGCACGGTGACCTTCGTCGCGCCGATGTCCTTGATCTCCGTGGTCGTCGTGCGGTCGACGTCCTGCGGGCCGTTGCGGCCCTCGATGGTGCCTTTGACGTGAATCTGGTATTTGGCGATCGCGCCGTCCTTGAGCCAGAATTTCACGGTGCCGGTCGCGTTCGCTGGCGCGGCGGGTGCCTGACCGCCTCGGCCACCGAAGCTGAGGCGCTGGGCCAGCGCTTCGGCTGCGAGGTCGCCGGTGATCGCGCCGTCGGCGGCCTTGAGATTTTTCGATTGGGCGACGAGGGCAGTAACGTCTTCGGCCGGATTATTCTGACCACCGCCCAGGCCGAAGCCGCCGCGGCCACGGCCGGCCCCTCCACCACCACCCGCGCCACCGGCGGCGCCGCCGCGATTGGCGCCACCGCCGCCGCCAGCACCTCCACCGAATTGCGCCATCAGCTCTTCCCGAGTCACCCAGGCGCCTTCCTGGTTTTGCATGACGAACTGCTCACCTTTGCTGACCGACACCATGTCGTTGCCGTTAAAGGAACGCGTGACGACGGTGAATCCGCCTTTTTCGGTCTTACCCGAGGTGGGGCCGGACGTGAACTGCGAGTTCACCATCTCCGTCGTGGCGCTCCAGCTATAGCCGGAAGCGTCGGAAAGTTTCTTGGCGGCGGCGGAGATATCGTCGGCCGGAGCTGCGGGGGAGGTCGTGGCCGCGAGGGCGGCGACGAGGCAGGGGAGGAGTAGTTTTTTCATGGAGTCTATTTTTGCGGTTGGCGGACGAGAGGGAATTACTCAGGGCGCATGGGCTGCGGATGGCGTGAAGCCAAAGCCGAGGTCGCCGACTACGATCCTAAAAGGGACACCGGGAAGCGTGACGACCGTCGGGGCGGAAAGTTTCTCTGTTTTGCCGTCGGCACCGACGCGCTCGAACGAAGAGCGGAAGAGATAATTCCCGTCGGGTCGGAGCTGCGGCGTGATCCGGCAGACAAGGCCATCCTTGAGCGGGAACACCGTTTCCTCATCGAACGCGAGCGTAGCGCGGACGACTTCCATTTTCTCGCCGACCCCTAACGTGACCGAGCCCGTGATTTCCAGTCGGCCGGCCTTGACCTTCCCGTCCTTGAGGCGGACGCGGATTTTCGCGCCGTCCTTGGTGAACGTGAGGGTATCGTCCTGCGCATCGTAGTCCGTGATCTCGGCGCCGGCAAAAGCCTGGCCCTGCTGCCGCCAGCCGGATTCACCGGTAGAGGTCTCCGTGAGGGCGAACAAGGTTTTCGCCCGCATGACGAGCAGGCCGGTGAATTCAATCTCCGCGCACGCGGTGCACGCCGCGCAGGCGGAAATAAACGGCAGCAGTCGGCGGAGCCTCGTCATGGTCAGCTTTTTTTCTGCGGTTTCGCGATCTCGACGGCATAGGTGTGGGTGATGGCCCGCTGGCCGCGGCCGGGGTTCGTGTGAAAATTGCCGGAAAAGATGAGCCATTTGCCATCGCGGGTGAACGTGAGGTTGGGCTCGACGCCGGTGTCTTTGCTGTAGCTGTGGTTGGCCAGGTTGACGAGGCGCTCGGATTTCAGGACGCCAATGTCGATCAGCGGCTTTTGGTCGCGGAAGGAACTGCCGCGGACCGGCGCGGGGTAGAACGCGTAAATCCATTGGCCGTTGCCGGGAGGGTCCAGGCGCACGCCATCGCCGCTGCTCGCGGCCACGCTGCCCGGACCGCCGCCATCGCCGGCGAAAAATGTGCCATCAGGGGAGACGTTGTAATGCACGGACCACTCTGCGCGTTTGAGGCTATACCATGTCCGCTGGCCGGTGGTGAGATCGACGTTGGCCAGCCAGAAGACGGTGCTGCGCGGAGTCTGCAGATCATACCAAACCTTCTTTCCATCGGGGCTGAAGAACTCGTGGCCTTCGATCTCCATGTTCATGGTGCGCTCGTGGAGGAGGCGGGCGGGTGAGCCGTCGGCGCGGACGGTCCAGGTGCGGTCGTTGAAGTGCCACGGGCCCTCGTGGCAGAAGAGAATCTGCAGCGGATCGGTGGGTGAGCACTGGAGGTGGTTGGTCCAGTCGTTTTCGCGGTGGATGATTTTCATTTCACCCGTTTTCACGTTGATCGTGTAGATCATTTTCGGGGTGCCGGCAGCCCAGTTGGCTTCGAGGGTGCCGCCGGCGCCGCCGACGGGAGGCGTGCGCGGAACAGTTTTTCCGTCAGGATCGCGCGTGATACCGACCAGGAGAGATTCGTCGCAGTTGAGGGCGTAGGCGCCGCCGCGACCCTGGGCGATGTCGGGGAGTTTCAGGACGACGCGTTCGGCTTTGGTGTCGAGGTGGAGGGCGACAATCTTACCGTCGCGGCGGACGTAGGCTTCGCGGGTGCGCCAGGCAGTGGCGATGGCGCGGGTGGCGGGTGCAACAATTTCGAGTTTCGGAGGGGTGCGGCCGAGAGTGGTGAGGTTGACGGTCGCGAGGGCTCCGTCGCGGGTGTGGATGATGAGTTTGTCGCCCTCGGGCGTGTAACCGTTTTGGTGGAAGTAGAGACTGGAGCCGCCATTGTCGGGCGAGAGACGGATGACGCGGTGGCCGGTGTCGAGGTCGATCCAATCAGAGGGAATTTTTGTCGT
>SIBG01000039.1 GCA_009695305.1 Opitutus sp.
TGGCTGCCCGACATGGATTCGAACCATGACTAGGCGAGTCAAAGTCGCCTGTGCTACCATTACACCATCAGGCAAGGAGAGTGAGGAGGAAGCAGGGTGCTTCTGGCTCCGCGCCGGTCAAGGTTGGAAAAAATGGAGGGAAAGTTTGTTTCCGTGCGCTCGAAACGCGTGGTGGGAGGAAAGGCCCGTAACTTCACCTCCTCGCGGCGGTTAGTCTCGCGCGCGGCAGAAAAGCGCCCACTGCCGACAGGCCGGAAGGTCGCGAAGAGCCGCGGACGTTTCCGCGCGGGGAAAAATCTTCGTTTGCACTCGCGGAGGACGGCCGTCGTTCACTTATATCCTTAACTTCATGAGCCACGGCATCACCATGAAAACCGTCGCCACGCAGGCGGGCGTCACGCAGGCGACGGTGTCGATGAGCCTCGCGAACAACCCGCGGATCCCGCCGGCGACGCGCGAGCGCATCCAGGCCATTGCCCGGAAACTCGGCTACCAGCCCAATCCCTACGTCTCGACGCTCATGCGCCTGCGGCGGCAGGGGAAGCCACTGCAGGACAAACCGGCGCTCGCGTTCGTTTGCGCGGAGCGTGCGGCGGACGGCTGGCGCAACAACCCGTCGCTCACGATTCGCCAAATGCGCGAAGGGGCGCTCGAACGCGCGACGCTGCGTGGCTACCGCGCGCAGGAGTTCTGGCTGCACCGCGACGGCATGTCGAACGAGCGGTTTTCCGCGATGCTGCATGCCCGCGGCATCCAAGGCCTGCTCATCAGCCCGGTCGCCGAGGGCGATCCACCGCCAGCGCTGGTTTGGAATTATTTTGCGGCCGTGAGCATCAGTGTCCCGCTGCCCGCGCTGACGATCACGACGGTGTGCAACGACCATTACTTCTCCAGCGTGCTGGCTGTGCGCGAGTGCTACCAGCGCGGCTATCGCCGGCCCGGGCTGGCACTGCGTCACGTCCATCGGCATCGCTTCCAGGGCCGCTGGGAGGCTGGTTACCTCGTATCAGGCGAAATGATGCCCGACTTGGAATTGGTCGAGCCGCTGTTTGTCGACGATTGGAACGCCGACGCGGCCCCCCGCGTCGCCCGCTGGCTGAAGCATGAAAAACCCGACGTGATCATCAACCTCGGCGGAGCGCCGTTGCACGACCTGGTGACAAGTGCGGGTTGGCGGATTCCCGACGACATTGGCTTTGCGTGGCTCGCGTGCCCGCGCATGGGCGACCGGTTGAGCGGCGTGTGGCAGAACGGCCGGCTGACGGGCGCGCTGGCGATGGACACGCTTATCAGCATGGTCGAGCGCAACGAGCGCGGAATGCCGGAGCAGGCGACGACGCTGATGGTCGAGGGTCAGTGGAACGAAGGGCGGACGCTGCGGCCGCTGCCGGCGTGACGTCCCTGACCTTGCGAACAAGGGCCCCGGCGCCTCACGGCTTCCTTCGCTTCCACCGGTCGAACAGCACCGCCGCGAGCAAAATGAGGCCGCGGGCGACGTATTGGTAGAACGTCGCGACGTTCATCAGATTCATCGCGTTTTGGACGATGCCCATGATGAGCACGCCCGCGATCACGAACGCCATGCTGCCCACCCCGCCCGTCAGCGACACGCCGCCGAGCACGCACGCCGAAATCACCTCGAGCTCGAAGCCCTGCGAGGTGTTCGGCTGCCCGCTCGTCACGCGCGACGACAGCACGATGCCCGCAAACGCCGCCATCACGCCCTGCGCCGTGAAGATCGCGATCTTCACGCGGGTGACGGCGATGCCCGCGAGGTGCGCCGCCTCGGAGTTGCCGCCGACGGCGAGCGTGTCGCGGCCAAAGACGGTGCGGTTCAAAATAAATCCGAACATGGCGAAACACGCCGCCGTGATCCACACGGGCGTCGGCACGCCGAGAAACGCGGAGTTGCCGAGCCCAAAAAAATCCTCGAGCCCGATGCCCACCGCCGTGCCGCCGGAAATGATAAAGCCGAGCCCCCGCACGATCTGCATCGTGGCGAGCGTCGTGATGAGCGCATTGATCTTCAGCTTCGCCACGACGAAGCCATTGACAAACCCGACGGCCGCGCCGAGCCCGAGCGCCGCGAGCACGCCGAGCGTGATGCTCTCGCTCCGGTTCATCACGACCGCTGCGAGCACGCCGGCACACGCGACGACGGAGCCAATCGACAAATCGAAATCACCCGCCGCGAGGCAGAACAGCATCGTGCACGAGACCATGCCCGTCATCGAGACGGCGAGCGCGAGGCCCTTCATGTTCGCCAGCGAGAAAAAATTTTCAACGAAGACGGAGCAACCGAAAAAGAGAATCGCGAGCACGACGAGCATTCCCGCCTTGTCGAAGAACTCGGCGATCGGTTTGCGTGCGGTGGGCGAGGAGTCGGTGGCCATGGCGGAAATAATTTAGGAGGCCCGCGCCGTTTCGAGCGGCAGCGCGAGCTTGAGAAGTTTTTCCTCGTTCGCGTCGGCGCGGTCGAGGATGGCGGCGATCTTTCCTTGGCGCATCACGGCGATGCGGTCGGACACGCCGAGCACTTCGGGGAGTTCGCTCGAAACGACAATCACGCAGACGCCGGAGCGCGCGAGGTCCTGCATGATGACGTAGATTTCGCTCTTCGCGCCGACGTCGATGCCGCGCGTCGGTTCGTCGAGCAAAATGACTTTCACCGGCTCGGAGAGCCAGCGGCTAAGGATGACTTTCTGCTGGTTACCACCGGAGAGATTGCGGATGAGCTGGCGGACCGACGGTGTTTTCACGCGGAGCTGGGCGCAGCGCTCCTTCGCGTTGGACTGCTCCCACGACTCGTCGATGAGCACGCCCGCGCGCGCCTTGCGGCGGCGGGCGGAGAGGTTGATGTTTTCGAGCACCGAGCGAACCGGAATGACGCCTTCTTTTTTGCGGTCTTCCGGGCAAAGCACGACACCCGCCTCGATGGCCTCGCGCGGAGAATCAATTTCGAACGGCTTTCCGCCGACGGTCACACGGCCCGCGCTCTTCGCCGTCGCACCGAAGAGCAATTTCATCAACTCGCTCCGGCCCGCGCCGATGAGCCCGAAAAACCCGAAGATTTCCCCCGCCTCCGCCGCGAACGAGCATGGCTCCGTGAGACCCGGGCCGCACACGCCCTCGGCCACCAGCCCAGTGCCGCCGTGAGCGCGCGGCGTGTAGTTATAGATGTCGGCGAGCTTGCGGCCGACCATCCGCTGCACGACGGCGTCGCGCGTGAGGTGGGCGAGTTCGCTGGTCTCGACGTGCCGGCCGTCGCGCAGAATCGTGATGCGGTCGGCGAGCTCGAAAACTTCCTCCATCCGGTGCGTCACGTAGATGATGGCGCAGCCGCGCGACTTGAGTTCGCGGATGATGGTAAAGAGCCGGCGGACCTCGCGATCGGAGAGACTGCTCGTCGGTTCGTCGAACGCGATGATGCGGGCGCCGCGAGTGAGCGCCTTTGCAATCTCAACCATCTGACGCTGGCCGAGCGAGAGCTGGCCGAGCTTCGTCCACGGATCGATGTCCTCGCCGATGAAATCGAGCTGCTTCCGCGCGGCGGCGGCGAGCGCGCGACGGTTCACGACTCCGAAGCGCTGGGGGAGGTGGCCGAGGAAGAGGTTTTCCGCGGCACTCATCTCGGGGACGAGGTGGAGCTCCTGGTAGATCACCGCGATGCCCGCGGCGAGCGCATGGGCCGTATCGGTAAAAACTTTCCGCTCGCCGCCGATGACCAACGCGCCGTCCGAGGGGGTGTAGGCGCCGCTGAGAATTTTCAGGAGCGTGGACTTCCCGGCGCCGTTTTCGCCCATGAGCGCGTGGATGGACCCGGCGCGCACGTCGAACGACACGTCGTTCAGCGCCTTCACGCCGGGGAACTCCATCGACACGTGGTCGAAGCCGAGGGCGGAGATGGCGGTCATATTTGCACGACCTGCCGGCTCTACTTGGTCATTGCGCGCACGGCGCAGCCGGCCGCGGCCATCCCGCTAGAATTCCAGTTGGATGGTTTCGTCGCTGCGCTCCTCGCCATGACAACCATGGGTCAATCCCGGATACCCTGTTCCTTGAGCACTTGCCGAAAATTGTCGCGCGTGATGAGCACGCCGACGGTCCGTGAGTCGAGCGGCGGCTCCTTGCCGTCCTTGATCCAGGTAAAGAGCATCTTCGCCGTTTCGTAGCCGTGGCTCTTGGCGGAGAGGAGCATGGAGCCGAAAAAAGGCGTGGGCTTGGCCTTCTCAAATTCGACGATGCAGTCGGTGCCGTTGATCCCCACGCCGACCGCGGTCTCAGCAGTAAAACCGCGGCCCTCGAGCGCGCGCACGGCGCCGAGGACACCGTTGTCGTTGTTGGCGCAGACCAGCCAGTGTTTCACCTCGGGCTTTTGAGTGAGCAGGACGTTGGTGGCGTCAAACGAGCCGGGGATGTCGGCCGTGCGCTGCGCCGCCTTGAAGATGCGGTTGGCGGGAAACCCGGCGGCTTGGAGCGCGCTGATGGCGCCGTCGGTGCGCTCCTTGGCGGTCGCGAGTTCGTCCAAGGTCACGGCGCAAACCGCGGTATCGGCGGCGGTCCAGCCGCGCCGCTTCATCTCCGCGGCGAGCGTCTGGCCAACATCCCCGCCGATTTTACTGGCGGAGATGCCGAGGTGGTGGACCTTTGTCATTGGCTTGCCGTCGGCGCCGACAAACTGGTCGTCGACGCTGATGAGCTTGAGGTTGGCGGCGCGCGCTTTGGCGTTGATGCCGGGCCCGAGCCGGGTGTCCGGCGTGCAAATGACCAGACCCTGGGCGCCGCCAGCGGCGAGACTATCGATGGCGTTCAGCACTTTTTCGCCGTCGGTCGCGCCGATTTTCACCAACGTGAAACCGAGCTCCTTGGCGGCCTGATCGGCGAATTTCCACTCGAGTTGGAACCAGGGTTCCTCGGGCTGCTTCACGAGGAAGCCGATCTTGACGGCGGGGGCGGCCGCGTGCGCGGCGACGACGAACAGGGCCAGCGCGACACCGGCGCGGACGGGGAGGGCGAGCATGAGTTTCATGGGGCGAATTTCTCGAAGAGCAGTGACAAGAGCGCACCTGCCGCGCAACTGGCAAACGCAAAAGCCGCTCCGGGCGCGGCGGAGGCGCCGCAGCGAGGCGCGCTCACCGCTCCTCCGGCGGCTTTATTTTCCGAAACGCCCGCCACAGCATGAGATCATAGCTGCATTTCAGCCCGCCGCACACGAAGAACGGCAGGCCCGTCCCGGCGGCGGCGCCGAAGATTTTTCCGGCGATCAACGGGCCGAGCGCCGTCCCAAGTTGCTTGGCGGTCGAGGTCGCGCCGTTGGCGGCGGCGCGCTCGGCGGCCGGCACGATGGCGCTGAGGTAGGACGCGCGGGTCGGCACATCCATCTGCGAAAGCAGGTGGCGCGCGAGCAGGCACGCGATGGCGAGCGGCAGCGTCGGCATCAGCGGGACGAGCATGAGCAGCACGTTCGAGGGGAGATGCGTCCAGACCATCGTGTTGATCAGCCCGATCTTTTTCGCCAGCGGCACGGCGGCGAGGCCGGAGAGGCCGGACAGCAGATTCGTCCCGAAGAACACGGCGCCGAGCACGGCTGCGTCGGCGGCAAATTTTTGCTGGAGCCACCACGCCAGAAAACTCTGCAGCACAAAACCGCCGCCAAACGAGTCGAGCGCGAAGAGCGCGCTCAATCGCACCACCAGGCCGCGCGATTCACGCAGCCCGAGCAGGGTCGGTCCGGCGGCCATCGCGCCACCCGTCACCGGAGCCTCGACCGCGGGCGACAGGCACAGGGCGAGCCCACCGAGCACGACACCGCACGCCGCGTAGATCCAGAAGACGATGCGATACGCCGCGATGCCGGCGAAGGGCGACGCGCCGAGCAACCAACCGACAGCGAGCGCGCCCAACGCCGAGGCGAGATAGCCCGCGAGGTTATACCACGCGAAGAGCCGCGTGCGACTGCGGTCGGCCACTTCCTGGGCGAGGCACGCCTGCTCGACGGCTTGAAACGGGCCGACCTCGCCTCCCGTCGGACTGATGACGCCGATGGTCCCGGCGATGATGAGCACGAGAAAAGACTCGCTCGCCGCCAGGCCCGCGCCGCCGAGTGCCATCAGCACCGCACCGACGACGAGCGTCTTCCGCCGGCCCCAACCGTCGGCGTGCGCGGTGAGCCAGAGCGAAATCGCCACATCGCCGAGCAGGGTGAGCGAGAGCAGTAACCCGATTTTTCCGCCGTCGAACCCGAGTCGCACGAGGAACAGCACCAGCACGACACCGAGCATCCCGTAAGCAAACATCCGCACGATCCGCGAGATGAACAGCACGCGCAGATCGGCGGCGGCGGGCGTGGGCGGCATGGTGCCAGCGTGCGCGTGCTGCCGCGCGACGGGCAAGATGGAAGCATGTCATCGCGCATTCCAAGTCCGACGCAGGGGAGCGCGGCGAGCAGGTTGGTGGATCGCTGGGTCCCGTTCCGGACGGCCGAATGCTGATTGCGACACCGTGGCATTGCCGTCGAAGTCGGCTTGCAGACGCCACCCGTCTGTTGCATTCCCGGAGTCGCCTGTCCGCAGGCTTCGCCAACTCTCGCATGAAAGCCCTTGTCCTCAATCGCTACTCCCACCTCGACTATCAGGAATTTCCCGCGCCCGCGCCGGCGACGGGCGAGGTGCTGGTGCGCGTGCACGCGTGCGGCGTTTGCGGCAGCGACATCCATGGCTGGGACGGCAGCACCGGGCGCCGCCAACCGCCGCTCATCATGGGTCACGAGGCCGCAGGTGAAATCGCCAGCGTCGGGCCGCGCGTCGAGAAATGGCGCGCCGGCGATCGGGTGACCTTTGATTCGACGATTTACTGCGGCACGTGCGGCTATTGCCGCGCTGGTCAGATGAACCTGTGTGAAGACCGCCGCGTCGTCGGCGTCTCGCCCGGCGAGTATCGGCAGCATGGGGCCTTCGCGGAGTTCGTGTCGGTCCCGGAGCGCGTGCTCTACGCCCTGCCGGGCGCGCTCTCGTATGAACACGCGGCCATGGTCGAGCCCGTCTCGATCGCGGTCCACGCGGTGCAGCGGACGAAGATTTCCGCCAGCGACACTGCCGTGGTGATCGGCACCGGCATGATCGGCCTGCTCGTCGTGCAGGTGCTGCGCTGGGCGGGGTGCGGTAACGTCATCGCGGTCGATATCGACGACAAGAAACTCGCGCTCGCCCGTGAACTCGGCGCGCACCACTCGCTGCGCTCGGATGCCGGCGACACCGTGGCGGAGATCGCCAAACTCACCGGCGGCCGTGGGGCCAATTTGGCGTTCGAGGTCGTGGGCTTTACGCCGACGCTTGATCTCGCCCTGCGGGCGCTGCGCAAGGGCGGCACCGCGGTGCTCGTGGGCAATCTCGCGCCCAAGACGGATTTTCCCCTGCAAATCGTCGTCACCCGCGAACTCTCCGTGCTCGGGAGCTGTTCATCGTCGGGCGAATATCCGCTGTGCCTCGATCTCATCGCGCGCGGGATCGTCAAGGTCGCGCCGCTCATCAGCGCCGTCGCGCCGCTCGCCGAGGGCGAAGCGTGGTTCAAAAAACTGAGTGCGAAAGGGGCGAGTGGCTTGATGAAAGTAATTTTGAAGCCATGAGCGCCACACTGTTCGACCTCACCGGAAAAATGGCCTTCGTCACTGGCGCGAGCCGGGGACTGGGAAAAACTTTCGCGCTCGCGCTCGCCCGCGCCGGTGCCGATGTCGCGATCACGAGCCGCACGCTGGCATCGCTCGACGAAACGCGCCGTGCGGTCGAGACGCTTGGCCGGCGCTGCCACCGCGTTGTGCTGGATGTGCGGTCGCACGAGAGCATCAAGGCCGCGGTGGCCGAGGCGCACGCGCATTTCGGGCGGATCGATATTCTTGTGAACAATGCCGGCTGTAATATCCGCAAGCCCGCGCTCGACGTCACGTGGGAGGATTGGAACACGATCCTCGACACGAATCTCCGCGGTCCGTTCTTCGTCGCGCAGGCGGTGGCGCGCCACATGATGGCGGCGGGCCGCGGCCGCATGATCAACATCGGCTCTGTGACCAGCGTGGCCGGCTACGCGGGCCTTGGTCCCTACGGCGCGAGTCGCGGCGGCATCCGTCAACTCACGATGAGCCTCGCCGCCGATTGGGGCCCGCATGGCATCACCGTGAATTGCCTCGCACCCGGGTGGTTCAAGACCTCGCAGAACGCCGTGATGTATGAGAATCCCGAGTGGCTCGCGTATCTCACGGACAAGATTCCCCTGCGCCGCCCCGGGCGGGCCGATGATCTCGAGGGCACGGTGGTGTATCTCGCCAGCGACGCGAGTGCCTACGTCACGGGCCAGACGCTGCTCGTGGATGGCGGAATCTCCGTGAACGACACGCGCGCCCTGCCGACGAAAAAGGCGTGAGGCGCGGAGTTGGGTGAGTTTTGCCCGCGCGGTTTGCGATTGAGGGCGGGCTAAAGTCGCGCCCTACTTTTTTTCCCATGCTCGTCCACACCGTTTATTTTTGGCTGAAACCTGAACTGACTCCGGCACAACGCGCCGATTTTCGCCGTGGCGTCGAGTCACTCGGCACCATCAAGGCCGTCGATAAAGCCTACGTCGGCACGCCGGCGGCGACGGAAAAACGTCCGATTATTGATGACTCGTATTCTGTGGCGCTGACGGTGCTCTGCCGGGACCTCGCCGCGCATGATGCCTATCAGGTCGACCCGATCCACCTCGCGTTTATTGCGCAGTGCAAGGCGTGTTGGACGCGAGTGCAGATTTACGACGCGGTGGGAGGGTAGGGCGTTGGCGATGCGCTCGGGGCGCATCAGCAACGCGGCCAATCCTGGGCGGAGCGCGGCAACGGTGGTTCGTTATTGGGACGCGCGAGTCCGTCCGTGGGACGCCGCGGGCCTCGCGCGGTGCCGGGGATTTTCGGTTTGGCGCACCGGGAGATTGATTCGTCGCAAAGTCTCGGGGAGTCGCCGCATTTTCAAAACTTTGGAATGTTTCCGGCGCTTATGGAGGCATGAGCCACCTCTCTCGCCTGCTGATATTGCTGCTGATCACCACTCTGCTTCGGGCGGACGACTCGCTGGTTCAGGTGCGTCGCGCCCAGGCGCTGCTCGGGCCCGACGTGTGGTCAGAGGTGATTCAGGTGGAAAACTCCGAGCGCTGGTCCCGGTATCCGCGGGGCATAGCCGCGCTCGTGTTTGAGTTGGGCGAACTCCTGTGGTTCTACACCCCCGCCGATGGCACGCAGAGCTTTTCGCTGCATCGCGGGAATCTCACCGCGGAAAAGGCGGACTTCGGGCCGCTGCTGCGTGATATCGATCCGGGCTTCACCGGCTGGAAGGTGGTGCCGGACGACGGGCGCGCGGCCGGTGCGACGCGCGCGCCGCTGAGCAATGGCTGCTTCATCGAGAGTGTGGCGGCGCTGCGGGAGCGGCTCCGTGCAGGAGGTGAGGCGGTTCATCCGCAGTTGCTCTCGTATTACGTGGGCACAGTGGTGAGTCGGCTGCGGGGGCACACGGTGCTGACCTTTGAGACCCGCGAGGGCTTGCGGGTGATCGACCCGGATCGGCCGGAGATGCCGCTGCAATTTTCAAATTCGCTCGCGGGCGATGCACTCACGATTGCGCGGGCCGTGCGGGGAGGATCCGTCGCATCGGCGCGCTGGCTGCCGTTCACGCTGCCCGTCGCGCGCACGGAGCTGATCGCGACGGCGGCAGCGCCTCCGCCCAAATCGGACTCCCGCGGTTAGAGCGGGCCCCGCCAGCGGGCGGCCGGCGCTGTGCTGCGAGTCAGTCGAGCCGACTGTAGCGCACCGTTTGGATTGAACGCGCGATATTCGCCGCTCGTCGCAACCGGTCGGCGGCTAGTCGCGGAGGAGCGGTGGAATCTCGTCGCTGGAATCGCGAAATTCGCCGCACGCCCCCGGCGGTTCGTCGCTATGGCGTTGAGGGCGGTGGGGACCCGGCGGTTTGTGTCATACAAAGAAACAGAGTCCGGGCTGCGCGTGTGGCCCTCTGCTTCCGAAACCTCCACCACCATGAAAGACCTAATGTTGTTCCGTTCCGGACTCCCGTGGCGCGCCGCCCTGGCGGCCAGCTACGGCCTGTCCCTCCTCGCCACCGCGGCGTTTGCTCAAACCGCGCCCGCCGCCGTCAAACCCGTCACCGAAGAAGCTGTCACCCTCGACCGCTTTGTCGTGACCGGCTCCCTGATCCCGATGGCCGCCGGCTCCACCGCGGTTCCGGTGACAGTGATCGGTAAAGCCGACATCGAGAGGACGGGAGTCAGCACCGATCTCATGGACGTGATCCGGAAGAGTCAGCCGGCGTTTTACGGCGCGAACAACCTCGGCTCCGAGGTGGCCAACACCAATTCCGGCGACAGCAACGGCGGCTCGGGCATCGCCCTGCGCAATCGTTCGACGCTCGTCCTCATCAACGGCCGGCGCGCGGCACTGTCCCCGGTGCTGGCGACCGGCGGCGTGGCCTTCGTCGATGTGAGCGTGATCCCGATCGCGGCGGTCGAGCGCGTGGAGATTTTATCGGATGGCGCTTCGGCGACCTATGGCTCGGACGCCGTCTCCGGCGTCGTGAACATCATCCTCAAGTCCAACTACGTCGGTTCCGAAGTGGGCGGGGCCTACAGCTTCAGCACGAACAAGGGCCACTGGTCCAACCGCAGCTACTACGCGGTGGCGGGCACGGGGGCGGGCAAGACGAACATCACAGTCACGACCGAGTGGAAGAGCAGCGATCCGCTGATTCAGAACGAGCGCGATTATTCGACGGGGCTCTATCGCACCCCATCGTTCGCCGGCTCGGTCAACATCGGAAACGACTATTACTACCTCAATCCGAGCGCCAACGCGCCGGCGCTTAATCTCGATCTGACGTCCGCCCAACTGGTCGCGCAGAAAATCTATCAGGGTCCGCTGACGCAGGATGAGGTGTCGAAGTTCCTCGACCTCGCGGCCTACCCGACGCTGCTCGCCAACGCCGAGCGCCGCAGCTTCACCGCGGCCGTCGAGCATCGGTTGAGCGACTCGACGACGCTGTTCGCCGATTTCATCTACTCGCTCAACGAGACCGAGACGGTGTTAAACGCGCAGCCCGTTTCCGGCACCGTCGCGGCCAACAGCCCGCTGAACCCGTTCAACGTCGCGGTGACCGCCCGCAACCGTTTCCTCAAGTTCCCCCGCATCTATGCCAACGAGTCCGCCAGCCTGCGCGGCGTGATCGGGGTCAAGGGCGACCTCGGTAACGGCTGGCGCTACGAGGCGGCGGGCAATTTCAACCGGACCAACCATCACTACCGCAACCGCAACCTGATCGATTCGGCCAAGTATACGGAGCTGACGAACTCGGGCGCCTTCAATCCCTTCGCGCGCAGTCAGCCCGCCGGCGTGATCGAGAGCATGCTCGGCACGCAGGGGCGCGACTTCATGAGCTCCCTCCGCACCCTCGACGTCCAGGTGAGCGGCGAATTGTTCCAGCTCCCCGCGGGCCCGCTCCAATTGGGCGTCGGCGCCGGGTTCGTGTGGGAGGAGCTCGATTTTACCAACGACCGCTACGACCAGACCGGTGGCTGGCTGGGCGCGACGCCGCGGCAGCCGTTCAACGCCAAATCGAACATCGACGGCTACTTTGCCGAGACCCGCATCCCGATCTTCGGTGGAAAAAATGCGATCGCCGGAGCGCATCTGCTCGAGGTGTCGATCGCGGGGCGCTACGACAAATACAGCACGACCTCCGACCCGACCACGCCGAAGTATTCGGTCCGCTACCTGCCGTTCAACGACGAGCTGGCCTTCCGCGGCACCTATTCGGAGTCCTTCGTGGCCCCGACGCTCTTCGAGCTCTACGGCCCCCTCACGACCGGCTTCACGAGCTCGATCAACATCACGCGCTACGACGGCAGCGGCAATTCCCTGAACGTCACCACGGGCAACCGCCAGTATCGCTCGCAGACCGGCTCGAACTCCCGGCTGAATCCCTCCCAGTCCCGTAATTGGTCGGCCGGCATCGTCTGGTCGCCCAAGGCGATCAAGGGCTTCTCGGTTTCCGCCGACTGGTTTAACATTGACGAGCGCGACCTCATTGCCGCCGTCCCGACCACGACCATCGTCAACGATGTGGAACGCCTGGGCACGAAGTCGGCCTACGCCTCGGTGGTCCGCCTCGCGACCAGCGTCACTGGTGAAACGCATTTCACCGACGGCGTGGCGATCACGGCGCCGGGCCAGATGACCAGCCGCCCGTCCGATGAAGTATGGATTTCGAACGCCAACGTGAACGTCGCCGGCTACTGGCAGGATGGGATGGACCTGAAGGCGAACTACAAATTCGACACTCAGGGTTGGGGTCGCCTGCAGGTCAGCACGGCCGGCACGTTCCTGCGGAACTACGTGGTGCAGACTTTGCCGACGTCTGCGCCGGTCGGCTATCAGGATGGTTTCTTCGCCCGCGGCACGAGCAGCTCGGGGGTGTTTGCCCGCTACCGGCTGAACAACCGTCTCGACTGGTCGATGAAGAGCTGGACGGCTGGACTCGCGCACATCTACGTGCCGGGCCTCGACGACCTCACGAACCCGACGCCCTATCGCGTCGGCCATTATCACTCGTTCGACCTCCAACTCGGCCATAATTTTGGCAGCTCCGGCAACAAGTGGCTCAAAGGACTGCAGCTGACGGTCGGCGTGAATAACTTCACCAACACGATGCCACCGTTGATTCCCTCCGAGGGCAATCAGTCGCACGACATCAACGCCTACGATCCGATCGGCCGGCTCGTCTATGTGCAGGCCAAATACAGGTTCTGAAGCCGCCTCACGGCTTCAGGAATGATCCTTCCGGTCGGGCTCGCGGGAGCCCGGCCTTTTTTCTGCGCGGCCTGATCGACGCGGGCTTCGGATTGAATGCCCCGGGGTTTGTCGCGGGAATCTCTATTTCGGTCGGCGGGTCGAGGGAAGCACATCGGAGCACCGCTCTAAATCGGCAGGCGGACCGTGAAACGCGCGCCACCGCTGGAGGTGTCGTCGACGGCCACGGTGCCACCGTGCGATTCGACGATGGCTTTCACGAGGCTGAGGCCGAGGCCGAGGCCGCGTTGCGAGCGGCTGGCATCCCCGCGGTAGAGGCGGCGGAAGATCGCTTCGCGCTCGGCGGACGGCACGCCAGGGCCGGTGTCGGAAACAGTAAAAATCGCGGCACCGAGCTCGGCGCGAACGGAGAGTGTCACGTGGCCACCGGCGGGCGTGTATTTGAGCGCGTTATCGAGGAGGTTGTTGACGGCCTGGCCGAGGCGGATGGTGTCGGCCTCGAGTTCGACGGTCACGGGTTGGTCGAGCGTCACGGCGATTTTCTTCTCCTCGGCGACTTCGCGATAGAGATCGACGGCGCGCGCGGTGAGCGAGCGGAGGTCGAGGCGGCGGCGGTCGAGCTTGAGCACGCCGGCCTCGGCGGCGGAGATGTCGAGGAGTGCTTCGAGGAGATGGCGCACGCGGTCGGCCTCGTTAACGCAATCGGCGAGGGCGGCGCGGGCCTCGGCCGGATCGCCGCTGTCCTGCAGGGCGAGCTCGGCGGTGCCACGGAGGCGCGTGAGCGGGGTGCGCAGATCGTGCGCGAGATTGTCGAGGGTGTCCCGCAGCACGCGGACGTGCGCGGCGTTCTTGTCGAGGAGGGTGTTGAGCTGGTGGACGAGGACGGCGAGCTCACCGCGGCTGCCGTCGGCGGGCACGCGGGCGGCGAGGTCGCCGGTTTCGAGAATGCGGCGCGCGGTAGCCGAGACGGCGCGCAGCGGACGGGTCGCGCGCCACGCGAGGATGATACCGGCCGCGAACGAGAGCAGGAGGGCGCCGACGCCGGTGAAGGCGAAGGCCCGGCGCAGCGGCGCGAGCAGGACGGCCTTGCTGTCGAGGAGGCGCCCGACTTGAAGTTGCCAGCCGGTCGGCCAGTGAAAGGTCGCGATGGAGTAATCGTGCAGGGCGTTTTGCGGAATGCGTTCGGTGCGCACTTCTTGATTGAGGGTGAAGGGACCGAACGGAATCGATTTCACCGCCGTCTCGATCCAGTCGTCGGGCAACTTTTGGAAATAGACGGAGCTGTCGGGAGCAATGAGGCGGACGAAGGAGGCGCTCATCTCGGGCGACGGATTGTTTTTTACGCGCGCGATGACATCGATGGGCGCGCCGCGGGTGAAGGCGTCGGCGAGCGAGCGCACCTGGCGCTCCAGCGCGGCGAGTTCGCGGGCGTTGAGGGACTCGGCGAGCGTCCAATAGAGGACGCTGAAGAGCACGCCGCTGCTGAGCGCGAACACGAGCGCGTATTGGGCGGCGAGCCGGAGCGCGAGGGACTGACGCAGGCGTTCAAGCATGAGGCCGGAAAATGTAGCCGACGTTGCGCACGGTTTCGAGGCGCTGGTGTGCGGGATCGATTTTGGCGCGGAGGCGCGAGACGACGACATCGACGACGTTGGTCTGCGGATCGAAGCTGTAGTCCCAAACGTGTTCGAGAATCATGGTCTTGCTCACGGGCCGGCCGGCGTGGCGGAGGAGAAACGCGAGGAGCGAGAATTCCCGGGGCTGCAACTCGACGGGCGCGCCGGCGCAGATGACTTCGCGCGTGACGAGGTCGAGCGTGACATCGCCGCAGGCGAGTCGCGTGGCCTCGGGCGATTGTGAGGCGCGGCGGATGAGTGCCTGCACGCGGGCGAGCAGTTCGGAAAAGGCGAACGGCTTCGTGAGATAGTCGTCGCCGCCGGCCTGCAGGCCGCGGATGCGGTCGTCGACCGAGCTTTTGGCGCTGAGAAAAAGCACGGGGATCACGCGGCGGGCGGCACGGAGGCGCCGGACGAGGCTGATGCCGTCGAGGCCGGGGAGCATGACATCGACGATCGCGGCATCGTAGTCGGTGGATTCGGCGAGGGCGAGGCCGGTCTCGCCGTCCGGGGCGTGATCGACCGCGTAGGCGGCCTGCTTGAGGCCGCGCACGACGAAAGAGGCAATCTTAGCATCATCTTCGACGACGAGCACGCGCATGGGTGGGAGGAAAGCCTGAAAGGCTGAAGGACTGAAGGCTGAAAGTGAAAGAAAGGAAGGAGGAGGCGTTTGACTGTTTCGGTGCCGAGAAAGGTAGGGCGCGTTATCCTTAACGCGCCGCTCAGGATGATTGGTCGCCCGGCCACGGCGGCTTAAGGATAACCCGCCCTACCTTTCAGACGTTGCCATTCCAAACACCGGAATAATCGCACTCGGAGAGAGGATAAAGAAAACCGGCGCCGACTCCATGGAGGAGTTCGACGCCGGGTTCCACAACACTAGCCTGACCAACTAAAGGAGATTACGACGGAGATTTCTCCGAGCCGGTCTCATCGACGACTACGAAGATGGTGTTACCCTTGGACCAGAGCTTGAGGAGCGTCTTCTTGCCCTCGGCTTTGGCGCTGAGTTCGATGGCATCCTTCGCCGAGGCGACCGGCTGGCGGTTGATTTCGAGGATGACGTCGCCAGCGCGGAGTCCGGCGCGGGCGGAGGCGGAATCGGGGGCAACCTGCGTGATGACCGCGCCCTTCAGGCGGGCGGGGACGTTGAGTTCGCGGCGGCCGTTGCGGTCGAGTTCGTCCACAGCGACGCCGTTGAGCACGCCTTCGTCATTGGAGTCATTTTTCGAGAGTGACTCGAGGCCCTTGCCCGCACGCTTTGAGCCGGGGCGTTCGCTGGTGGTGGCGGCGACGGTCTCCGTCTTGCCGTCGCGGAGGATTTCGAGGTTGAGCTTGGTGCCGGGGCTGAAGGAGCTGACTTGGTTCTTGAGATTGTTGGCGTCGGTGACGGGCGCACCGTTGAGGGCCGTGACGACGTCGCCTTCCTTGAGGCCGGCTTTTGCGGCGGGACTGTCGGGGACGATGTCGGCGACGAGCGCGCCCTTGTTGTTCTTCAAGTTGAAGGACTCAGCGAGGGCGGGTGTGATGGTCTGGATGTTCACGCCGAGATAGCCGCGGACGACCTTACCGGTTTTCACGAGGCTGTCGGCGACCTGGCTGACGAGATTCGCCGGGACGGCGAGACCGACACCCTGCGAGCCGCCAGTGCGACTGAGGATGGCGGTGTTGATGCCGATGAGGCGACCGTCGATGTCGACGAGCGCGCCGCCGGAGTTGCCGGGGTTGATCGCGGCATCGGTTTGGATGAAGTCCTCGAAGCCTTCGACGTCGGCGAGGATGCCGACATTGCGGCCCTTGGCGCTGACAATGCCACTGGTGACGGTTTCGCCGATGCCGAAGGGATTGCCGATGGCGAGGACGCGGTCGCCGATCTCGGTTTTGGCGCTGTCGGCGAGGGTGATGGCGGGGAGGCCCTGGGCGTCGATTTTGACGACGGCGAGATCAGTCTGTGGGTCACGACCGATCACCTTGGCCGTGAACTCGCGACCGTCGTTGAGGGAGACGGTGACGAGATCGGCGCCGTCGACGACGTGGTTGTTGGTTACGACGTAGCCATCGGCGCTGACGATCACGCCGGAGCCGAGACCGGACTGCGGCGGCGTGCGCATTTCGGGCAGACGGTTGCCGTAGAACTGGCGGAGGATCGGATTGTCGAAGCCGGGAATGTCGGCGGCGTTGGCGGCAACGCGCTTGGCCTTGGTCTCGGTGGTGATTTTCACGACGCTGGGCGAGACGCGCTTGACGACATCCGAGAAGCTGGCGCGTTCGAGCTGTCCGCGTTGGACGGGCTGCGCATCGCGCTTGAGGGCGATGGCGGGGCGGGAGGTTTGTTGGGCAGCGTGCACACCGGCGAAAACGCCGGCGAACGCGAAGACGCCAGCGGCCCAAAGGGTGCGGTGGCGGGAGAGATGGCGGGTGAGTTGGTTTTTCATGTCGCCGACAGGATGCCACACGCATCTGTCAGGCGACTGTCCCGGAGATTACAGAAATGTAAGCTGGCGGGTAGCCCGCCGCGGGCGCGGCGCGACGAAAACTCTCGGGATAATTCCCGGCGCTCGCGCGCCGGGCGAGGCGCTCAGCGGAGGCGCGCAAACGTGTTTTGCAGCACCTGCAAATCCGTCGCGTGCTTGGTCTTCTCCCTCGTTTTCTTGATCAAATCTGCTTCCAGTGCGTTTTTCGTGAGGCGCGTTTTATTCTCGTAGAAAACGCCGAAGGAACCGGGCCACGCTTGCTGCGAGAGTTGGAAGGCGGCGACTTCGTCGGTGACGTCGTGGCGGTTCGCGTCCTCCGGCGTGCCGTCGTTTTTCTTTTCCTCGATCAGCGTCCACTTCCCGCCTTTGCGCGGAATGGAGGAGTCGAAGGCGCCTTCGTAGAACTCGACGCACTCGGAGAGAATCTCGACCACCGAGAAGCCGTCGTGCCTGGCGGCGCGGAGCATCATCTCGGTCATATGATTAACCTGCGTGGCGTGGCTGCGCGCGACAAACGTGGCGCCGCTGTTCAGAAGCGTGCGCATCGGGTTGATCGGCTGGTCAAACGCGCCCCACGGGTCGGTCTTCGACTTGAAGCCGATGGGCGAGGTGGGTGACGTTTGTTTTTTCGTCAGGCCATAGACGGAATTGTCCATGATGACGTAGGTGAGGTTAACGTTTTTTCGCGCGGTATGGACCAGGTGGTTGCCGCCGATGGAGAAGCCGTCGCCGTCGCCGCCGAACACGAAGACGTGGAGGTCGTCGCCGCCGAGGCTGATGCCAGCGGCGAAGGGCAACGAGCGGCCGTGAATGAAGTGGCCGCCGTGGGTGTTGACGAAATAGGGGAAGCGCGACGAGCAGCCGATGCCGGCGAAGGTCACGATCTTTTCGTGCGGGTATTGGAGCTTCTCCAGCACGCGGTAGAACGACGCGAGCACGGCGAAGTCGCCGCAGCCGGGGCACCAGGTGGGGTGGTCGGCAACGAGGACTTTTTTGGTGAGCGGGACGCTAGCGGGTGCGGGCGGGGTGGCGAGAGCGGTGGCGGACATGAGGAGAATAGAAATAAAAGTGAGAGTGAGAGTAGGACGGACTGGTCTTCAGGCCTTCGCGAGGGCGCTTTGGCGGGCGGTGCCGAGGGTGGCCTCGAGTTCCTTGCTCTCGATGTGCCGGGCGACGCCAGCGACAAGTTCGCTGACCTTAAACGTGAGGCCGTCGGTCTTGCAGACGCTTTCAATCGCGGGGTTGGCGTAGCGGGCGCGCAGCATCATCGCGAACTGGCCGAAACCGTAGAGGCCCTCGTCGTTGAGTTCGGCGACGACGATTTTGTGGTAGCGTTTGAAGATTTCCTCCAGGCCGCTGGGTAGTGGGTGGATGTGGCGGATGTGCAGATGGCCGCCCTTGACCCCGGCGGCACGGATGCGGCCGATCGCTTCGCGGCCGGGACCCCAATTGGAGCCCCAGGTGACGAGGAGGACTTCGCCGGCGGTGTCGCCGGTGTGTTCGGGCGCGGGAAGCGACGCGCCGAGGGCTTTGATTTTCTCGCGGCGCTTGGCGGTCATCTGCATGTGCAGTTTCGGGCTGCCGGTAGGATGGCCCATCTCGTCGTGCTCAAGGCCGGTGACGGTGGGATATTTTCCGGAAAGGATTTTCGAGCCGGCGGGCGCGTGATGCGTGATGCGGTCGAGCGGGTAGGGTTTGTAGTCGGTGCCGCGGTCCGAGAGGTCGGCCTTCGGCTCGACCATGAGTTTCGGGAGGTCGGGCTCGTCGAACACCTCGATCCGGCTGGCGAGCGCCATGTCGGTGAGAATGAGGACGGGTGTCGAATATTCGCGGGCGATGCGCGTGGCCTCGATGGCGATGTAGAAACAATCCTCAACGTTCTTCGGGGTGAGAACAACGCGCGGGGTGTCGCCGTGGCTGCCGTAGATCGCCTGCATGAGGTCGGACTGTTCAACGTTGGTCGGCATGCCGGTGGAGGGGCCGCCGCGTTGGACGTTGACGACGATGAGCGGCATCTCGGCCATGGTGGCCCAGCCGAGCGCCTCCATCTTGAGCGAGAGGCCGGGGCCCGCGCTGCCGGTGATGGCGAGGTGGCCGGTGTAGGAGAAACCGATCGCGGTCGAGATGGCGGCGATCTCGTCTTCGCACTGCACGAACAGGCCGCCGTATTTCGGCAGCTCGACGCGCAACGTCTCCATGATGGAGGACCACGGGGTGATCGGATAACCGGCACCGTGGCGGACGCCGCCGGCGAGGAGGCCGTAGGCGATGGCCATGTTGCCATCCATCGTGACTTGCGGGCGGCCGCTGGTGATGGTGGCGCGATCGATGGCTTCGAAGCGGTAGAAGAGATCGCGAAGATTATTCTGCGGCCACGCATAGCCGGCGTCGAATGCGAGCATGGAGTTGCGGACGATGCTTTCGTCCTTCCCGCCGAAGCGCTCCTTGATGAGCGCGGAGAGTTTCGCGACATCGAGATCGAAGACGCGCGCGATGAGACCGAGGACGTAGATGTTCTTACCCTTGTCCTTCGAGGTGCCGCCGACGGCCTCGACGGTGCCGGTGGTGATCGGGACGGCGACGTGGGTGAAGCGGTTGTCGCCCTCGGCGGGTTTGACGTGATCGCTGTCGTAGACGAGCACGCCACCGGGACGGAGGGAACTGATGTGGGCGTCGTAGCTGTGTTGGTAGAACGCCACGAGCATGTCGGCGCGGTCGCCGGCCGAGAGGATCTCACCGGTGCCCATGCGGACTTGGAAAATCGACGGGCCGCCCGAGATGGTGGACGGGATCGTCATGTAGGTCATGATGTCCTGGTCGCTGCGGCCCGCCAGACGGGCGAGGAAGCCGCCGATCGACTGGATGCCGTCTTGGGAGTTGCCGGCGAGCCGGATGACAACGTCGTGAATGGAGCGGGGGACGTCCACCTTCGCCAAGGCTACGGAGGACTGGCCGGAGGCGCTGGAGGCGCCACCCGGGGTTTCGGGAGTGTTGGGGCTGACCATGAGAGGGAGAACGTGTTACGAGCTGCGGCGCGAGTCAACGTAGCGTATCAGGTCCGCTCCGGATGATAAGAGTATGTAGCCTCGCGCGGGCTCCGCAGAAGGAGCGGTTATGCGAAGTGCAGCGGGTGCCGGACGTGGGACGCTCAATCGTAGAAGAGCATGCAGACGGCGGCGGGGACGTTCGCGGTGTGGGCGGTGCGTGTGAGCCGGCCGGTGGAGGCGTCGACGCGGAAAACGGTGAGATTGTTCGAGTCCTGATGGGCGCAAACGAGCCAGGTGCCGTCGGGGGAGAAGGCGAAGTTGCGGGGGACTTTGCCGCCGGACGGGACGATTTCGACCGGGGTGAGCAGACCGGTGGTGGCGATGGCGAAGACGGCGAGGCTGTCATGGCCGCGGTTGGAGCTATAGAGGAATTTGCCGTTGGGATGCACGCGCACCTCGGCGGAAGTGGTCTCGCCTTTGAAATCGGCGGGCAGGGTGGGCAGGGTTTGGCGGGGCGTGAGTGCGCCGCGAGTCGCGTCGTAATCGTAGGCGGCGACGGTGTTGTTGATTTCGTTGAGTGCGTAGGCGTGTTTGCCGTCCACCCCGAACTTGAAATGTCGCGGGCCGGCGCCGGGCGCGGTGGCGACCCACGGCGGATTCGCGGGCGTGAGCTGCGCGGTCGCGGGGTCGAGCGCATAGGTGAAGATTTTGTCGAGACCGAGATCGCAGACGACCGCGAAACGATTGTCGGGCGACAGGGTGACCGAGTGGACGTATGACTTATCCTGGCGCGTGGGATTTGGGCCCTGGCCGGTGTGCTTGATTGCGGTCGGCGCGCCGAGCGAGCCGTCGGCTCCAATCGGCATCGAGGCGACATAGCCTTCGCGGTAATTCGCGGCGATGAGCGTGCGGCCGGAGGCGTCGACGGCCAGGTGGGCTGGCGGCTGGGCGGCGGGCGAGGGTGTGGCGGGGAGCGGGGAGAGTTGGGCCCGGGTGGCGTCGACGGAAAACCCGACGGCCTGGGCCTGCGACGCATGGATCGCGTAGAGAAATTTTTTATCCGGCGAGAGGGTGATCCACGCGGGATTGGGCGTTTCAGCCGCGATGGTCGGTGGGCTCAGCGCGCCGGTGGCGCCGTCGAGTCGAACGGCATAGATGCCTCGGCTCCCGTTTTTCGTGTAGGTGCCGAGAAAGATAAGATGCGAGGGCATGGCGAAGGCGGAAAGATGAACGATGAACGTGAGCGCAAACCGCGCCGAGCGAAACGGCCGGCCTCAGCCGGAGAACGGTGCGCGCGACGCCACCGTGATCTGCAGCGCCTCCTTGAAATGCCGGCGGCAGACGGCGACGTAGCGGTCGTCGCCGCCGATCTCGACCTGGGCGCCCTGGCGGACGCCGCAGCCTTTCGCGTCGACGCGAAGGTTCATCGTCGCTTTTCGCCCACAGTGGCAGATCGTCTTGAGTTCGGTGAGAGTGTCGGCAAATCCGAGGAGTGCAGCGCTGCCGGGAAAAAGCTTGGCCTGAAAATCCGTCCGCAGCCCGTAGCACAACACCGGAATGTCGAGCGCGTCGGCGACTTCGCTGGCCTGCCAGACCTGCTCGGTGGTGAGAAACTGCGCCTCGTCGATCAGCACGCACGCGACCGGCTCGGCGGTGTGCTCCGTGCGCACGCGCGTCAGCAGGTTGTCGGAAGCCGCCAGCGAAATGGCGCCGGAGCGCAGGCCGATGCGCGACTCGATCCGACCGGTGCCGTAGCGCGTGTCGATCGCCGGGGCGAAGAGCAGGGTTCGCATGCCGCGCTCGCGGTAATTGTAGCTCGACTGCAGCAGCACGGTGCTCTTGCCGGCGTTCATCGCGGAGTAATAGAAATAGAGCTTGGCCATCGCGGTGGACTGTGGGAGGCGGCGGAAAAAAAGCCAGACCGAGGTGCGGTGGAGCCGCGGGGCCGGAGCGGGGCGGAGGGCTTCGCGCTTGCCTCGACGGGCGGCGGCGGAAAGGTGGGAGCGATGAAACGCGCACGCACCTGGCTCCTGCTGCTGTTGGGTGTGACTGGCGTCGATTGCGGCGGAGCGGAGGCGTCGGTCGCGGTGTCGGAATGGAATGGATTTCGGCGCCTCGATTTCACTGTCGCCGGCCGGCCGTGCCTGTTGGTGCGGCCCACCACGCCCGCGCCGGGCCAGCCGTGGATCTGGCGCACGGAGTTTTTCGGCCACGAGCCCCAGGGCGACCTGGCGTTGCTCGCGCGCGGCTGGCACGTCGCCTACATGGACGCGAAGGATATGTATGGTGCGCCGCGGGCGATCGCGCTGTTCGACGAATTCTACGCGCACCTCGTGGCGCACTATGGGCTCGCGAAGCGCACCGTGCTCGAGGGGTTCAGTCGCGGCGGGCTGTATGCGTTTAACTACGCGGCGGCGCATCCCGACCGCGTGGCGGCGCTCTACCTCGATGCGCCCGTGCTCGACCTCCACAGCTGGCCGGGCCGGAACCGAGAGTCGAAAGAGTGGGGCGAGTGTCTGGCGATCTACGGGCTGACGGAGGCGACGGCGGTGGCGTTCAAGGGCAGTCCGCTGGATCGCATTGAACCGGTGGCGCGAGCGGGGATTCCCATTCTGGCGGTGTGCGGTGATGCCGATATCAATGTGCCGCTGGCCGAAAACACCGCGGTGCTCGAAAAACGTTACCGCGCCCTCGGCGGCACGATCGAGGTGATCGTGAAGCCGGGCGTGGCGCATCACCCGCACAGCCTGAAAGATCCCACGCCGATCGTGGACTTTCTGGTGAAGCACGCGCGGTTCTGACGCGAAGGTGGGTGGCCGGCGCGACGGCTCACGTCGCCTCGTTTTCGTGCGTGCGCTCGGGCAGCCAGAGCGACGCGAGCGCGGCGGCGGCGGCGATCGCGCTGACCCAGAGGAGGGCGCCGCGCATATCGCCCACGGGCGCGAGAATCCCAAAGATGATCGCGGCGGCGGCGGCGGCGATGCGGCCGATGTTGTAACAGAAGCCGGCGCCGGTGGTGCGGAGGAGCGTCGGGAAAAGCGGGGGCAGATACATCGTGAAGAGCCCGAAGACGCCGCCGAAAAATCCGCCGAGGGGCAGCCAGAACCACGCGAGTGAGGAGAAATCCCGCGGGACGGCGTAGGCGCCGAAAATGCCAGCGCCGAGGCCGACAAACATGAAGGTGATGGCGCGGCGGTTGCCGAATTTCTGGGCGAGCCAGCCGGCCCCGAAGTTGCCGAAAATTGAGGAAAAATTAAACGTGAAGAATGCCGCGGAAACGAGGCCGGTGATCTCGGCGGCCGGGGTGTGGGCGTCGGCGAGCACCTTGCGCAGGTGCTGCGTCTGCCAGAAGAGAAACAACCACCACGCGGAGAGGCCGAGCGCGCAAACGAGAGTGGTGCGCAAGGTGGTCGAGAGGATCCGGCCGCGGAACAATTCGATCGCGCCGGGATTTTTATGTTGAACCGATGCTTCCGCGCGTTGCCAGGTCTCCGGTTCGGGCACGTGGCGGCGAATCCAAAAGACCATGAGCGCGGGGAGCACGCCGACGAGAAAGACCCAGCGTTCGGAGCCGGCCGGGGTGTAGCTGACCAGAAGGCCGACAAAGACGGCGCCGCCGAGGACGCCCAGGTTGACGCCGGTTTGAAGGACGGCCGCCATCCACGGCCGCCAGGCCTTGGGCCAGGTCTCGGACAGGAGGGAGGCGCCGACGGCCCATTCGCCGCCAATGCCGAGCGCGGCAACGAAACGGAAAATCATGAGTTGCCACCACGTTTGCGCGAAGGAGCAGAGGCCGGTGCAAAGTGCGTAGGTGACGATGGTGAGCGTCAGCGCCCGGCTGCGACCGATGAGATCGCCGAGCCGGCCGAAGAACGCGCCGCCGAGCGCCCAACCCACGAGGAAGGCGGCTTGGATGTAGGCGCTCTTTTCCTTGATGGCGGGATCCGCGGAGTTGGTCGTGTGCAGCAACTGCATCACCAACGGGAGCGCGACGAGGGTGTAGAGGTGGAGTTCGAGGCCGTCGAAAAACCAGCCGAGCCAGGCGGCGATGCCGGATTTCCACTGGCGGGGAGAGAGTTCGCTGAGGCGGGTCGCTTCGCGGGGCGCGGCGGGCAGAGTGGGAGTCATGGGGCAGGCGAGAGTGCGGCAGGGGGCGGGCACCCGCTCAAGCGAAATGGTAGGGCGCGTGATCCTTAACGCGCCGCCTGCGTCCGTTCGCGCTGAGGCGGCGGGTCAGCCTCTACCGCAACCTGGCGCACCCCGCGTGACGGGGGCACGAGACGAGATGGTCATTAACGAGACCGCTGGCCTGCATGAACGCCTGGCAGATCGTGGTGCCGACGAATTTGAACCCGCGCGCCAGGAGATCTTGGCTGAGCGCGTCGCTCTCCGGCGTCCGCGTGGGGAGGTCCTTCATCGCGCGACGGCGATGCGCGATCGGCCGGCCGCCGACGAACTGCCAGACATAGCGGTCGAACGAGCCGAATTCTTTTTGCACGGCGAGAAATGCCTGTGCATTCCGAATCGTCGCCGCGATCTTCAGGCGGTTGCGCACGATGCCGGCGTCGATGAGGAGGGCGGCGGTCTTCTTCGCGCCGTAGCGGGAAATCTTTTCGACGTCGAAACCGTCGAAGGCGCGGCGGTAGTTTTCACGCTTGGCCAGGACGATGGACCAGCTCAGGCCGGCCTGCGCGCCCTCGAGCGTGAGCAGTTCGAAGAACGCACGGTCGTCGTGGAGCGGCACGCCCCACTCGGCGTCGTGGTAGGCAAGGTCGAGGGCGTTGCGGGGCCAGGGGCAGGTGGGCATGAGGCGAAAACAGGAGAGAGGAGACTGAAGACAGAAGACAGGAGACAGAAGGCGGCGGCTGAGCGCGTGGGGTCAGGAGGGTGGGATGGGCGGCGGGGTCTTGGCTCCGCGGAGTTCGGCGACTTCGCTGCGGAGAGCGCGGATCTCGAGGAGAATTTCACTTTCCTCCCGTTCGATTTTTTCCTCGGACTCGCCGAGAAAAAACATGGCGACGAGGCCGCTGAGCGTGCCGAAGAGTCCGACGCCGATGACCATGACCGTGCCGGCGACGACGCGGCCCGCGGTGGTGACGGGGAAGCGGTCGCCGTAGCCGACGGTGGTGATCGTTGAAATGCTCCACCAAATGGCGTCCTCGGCGGAGCGGATGTTGGCCGCGGGCCCACGTTCGCAGAGAAGAATTCCCACCGAGGAAAACGTGACGATGAGGAAACTGACGAGTGCGACGGAGGCGACCCCGCCGCGAGCGCGATGGGCGAACACGGCGGCGAGAACCCGTTGAAGGGACCGTAGTCCACGCAGGAGCCGGAGCATGCGAAACACGCGCACCGCGCGGCCCCACCGGAGGGAGTCGAGCGTGGGAATGCTCGCGAGCAGGTCGATCCAGCCCCACTTCATGAACTGCACTTTCGACGGGGCGGCGCGAAATCGGAGGACGAAATCCACGAAGAAGACGCCGCACACGATGGTGTCGACGACGCGGAGGACCCGGGAAATTTCGCCGGGCAGGGCGAAGAAAGTGTCGGCGACGAGAGCGCCGAGCACGAGAAGCGAAAGCACGAGCAGGCTCAGCTGGAAGGGGCCGAGATGCTCGCCGGGCAGTTGGGCCTTCGAGTCCATGGGCGGAGCTTTGCACCGGTCGGTGGCCCCGGGCAATCTCCGGGGCATGAAATCACCGAATTTTTTCCGCTCCCGTTTTCTGGCCGGCCTCTTGGCCGGACCGTCGGACGCGCCGGGCGCGCAGAGGAGGGCAGCGTCCGTGACCGGCCCTCAGCGGGAAACCATTTTAGCCGGATGGTGCGGATTAAGACCGATGCCGGCGGAAATTTATCCGCGTTAGCTGCGTAATCCACGGTTGAAAAATCAGGTGTTTTCCGAAGGGCGGGTCGGAGACCGCCCGATTACCGCTCACTTCGTCTTCAGATAGGCGACGATGTCGGCCAGATCCTGTGCGGCGAGGCCGAGCTGGTCGGCGCTCAGCATGAGCGAGCGGCCGAGGTTCTGTTGCGATTTGATTTTCGCGCGCGGGATCAGCTGGGTGAGGCCTCCGGTGGACTGCACGATGAGGGGGTTGCTACTCGAATGGACGATGCCGTGGATGATCGTGTCATCCTGCAGCGTGATCTCGGTGCCCTCGTAGCCGTGGGAAATATCAGCTGACGGATTAATGATCGCGCTGAGGACGACCTCCGTGGTCTGACGACTGGCAAAACCGGTCAGGTTGGGCGCGTATTCGATGCCCTGATCGCCGATGCGGTGGCAGAGCAGGCAGGACTGCGCCAGCGTCGCGCCACGCTGGGCGTCGCCCTTCATCGCGGCGATGGTGGCGGCCGAGGGGAGTTTCGTCGCGGGCGCCGGCGAGACGATGGCGGCGGTGAGCACAATTTTGTCGGCATCGTAGATGCCGCGGGTCTTGAGGGCCTCGCTGAGGGCATGGTCCTTCCAGCGGCTGTCCTTGTAATTCAGCACCCACCAGAACGCATTCGCCTTCACCAGGCCGTCGGATTTTTCCGCCAGGTCGAGAAGAGCGGAGGAGGCTTCCTTGCTGGGGTTGAGCCCGAGGGCGGTGGTGGCGGCGAGGCGATCGGCGGCGGAAAGGTTTTTCGCGGCAGCGCGTTTCGCGAAGTCCGCTGCGGCGGAGTCGGGCGTGAGGCGCCAGACCAGACCGGCGTAGGCGGCGCTCCACTTTACCGAATCTTTTTCGGAGTTGGTCGCGGCCAGGGCGGCAAACACTTCGTTTTCCTTGCCGGCGCAACCGGTGCCCCACGCCTCGAGGTAGGAGCGGTCCCTGCCGTCGTAGCCTTGGGCAAGCGTGAGGAGCACATCACGGGAACTGTCGAACGACGTGTCGCGCAACGAGAGCGCCACATCGCGACGCACGGCGGGCGAGGGATCGCTGGCGAGCGCCTTCGCGTGCGCGAGGATGGGCCGGCCCGCGCGGCGGAGCGCGCGGTAGGCGGCGATACGCTGCTGTGGATCGGCGGCGCGGAGTTCCCCCTCGGTTTTGGTGACGCCCTCGGCGCCGAGCTGGGCGAGGAGGAAAACGGCGCGCGCGCGAATGTAGGGATTCTGGTCGTTGAGGAGCGCGGCGACGGCGGGGACGGCCTTGGCGCCCTGCGCCTTGAGGCGGGTAAAGCCGGCGGCGCGAGTGTTCACGGCGGTGCTCTTCAGCGCGGTGATCTGGCCGGCGGTGGTGGCGAGGTCGAATTTCGGGATGACGGACTTGAAGCCCTTCGGCGCGATGCGGTAAATGGCGCCGTTCATTTTGTCATCGAAGTCGGAGTGGCCGCCCACGCGGGGGTCATACCAGTCGGCGACGTAGATCGCACCGTCGGGGCCGACGACGACATCGGAGGGGCGGAAGAGGGTCTTGATTTCGGAAGTCATGCCGCGGGTGCCGCCCTTGAAGTCGGTGCCGGAGTAGGCCTGCTCCTTGTTCGTCGTGACGAAGTCGAAACGCTCAAGTTTGTAACCGGCGCCGTCGAGTTTGGGGAAATAGCCGAAGACGACGTTGCGGCCCGGTTCGCAGCTCAGGAGCAGGCCGCGCCATTTTGCGCCGAAGCCATCGCCCTCATAAAACGCGATGCCGGTGGGCGAGCCGCCGCCGTAGACATCGCCCGCGGGGATGTGGCCGGGGTCGTCCTGGCGCCATTCGGCGGTGGGGATGGACTGGCCGGGGCGGCGATCGGCGTTCCAAGAGCGGGAGCCGTCTTTTGAGAAGAAGCCGAGGTCACCGTATTCCATGAGGAAGGTGGTGCGGCACGCGGGCGGATCGTCGTTGTCGTTTTGGAAGACGTCGCCGAACGAGGTGACGGTTTGCTCGTAGCTGTTGCGGAAGCCAAAACCGATGACCTCGAGGTTGGTGCCGTCGGGGTTCACCCGCATCGCGGCGCCCGCGTTGTAGACGTGGCCGTCGTCGCTCTTCGCGCCGGCGATGTCCATTGGTCTCCAGCTAAACATCGGCGTCGCGCCGCTGCTGCGACCGTCGTAGGCGCCGCCGAGTCGAAAGGTGCGACCGGAGCGGTCGGTGACCATGCCGCCGGTGTTGCCCTGGTTGAAATAATATTTGCCGTCCGGGCCGACCGTCACCGAGTGGAGCGAGTGGTCGTGATTCTGGCCCTGGAAACCGGTGAGGAGGACGTCGCGTTGGTCGACGCGCGGGTCGAACTTTCCCTCCCCGCTTTTGCGGGTGTAGACGATGAGGTCGGGCGCGTGCGAGACGATGACCTTGTTGTCGATCACGGCCATGCCGAGCGGGGCGAGGAACTGCATCTCTTGGACGAACGTCTCGGCCTTGTCGGCCACGCCGTCGCCGTCGGTGTCGGAAAGGATCGTGACCTTGTCGCCGGCCGAAACCCGGTCCTTGTGTTTGCGGTAGTTCATGCCTTCGGTGACCCAGATGCGGCCCTGGGCGTCGATGTCCATGTTGGTCGGGTTGTGCAGCAACGGAGCCTTGGCCCAGAGCGTAATCTCGAAGCCCTCCGGCACCGTGAATAGTTCGGTGGGCACATAGTCAGAGAGCGGCGGAACGCCGAGGGCGGCCGGGGCGGGAGCGGCGGGTGCCTGCGCCCACAGCGTGGGAGCCAAGGCGAACAGCATCGTGGCGACGCAACGGACGGGAGCGGGGTGGGAACGCATCCACGCAGGGAAAAGTGCGGTCGCGGCGCTGGCAATAGCTTTGTCGGGTGGAACGCGCTACGGTTTTTTCGCCGGTGGCCCGTCGTTTCGGGCACGACCGTGGCGGGGCCGATCTCGACGGTGCCGTCGCGCACGGCGCGCCTACTGAGGATTTCCGACTCGGGCATGTCCTGACCGAAATACGGCGCGGCGCTCGCGATCAACGTGGGCAGCGTCTGCAATTGCGAAACGCCCTGGGCGGCGACGGTCATCCGCGTGCGCCAGTAGAGCCGTTTGTTCTTCGTCGTGACCGAGCGGTAGTCGTAGGCGGAGGCGACGACGTAATAAACATCCTCGGCGGCCTGATCGACGAGGAACTCGTTTTTCACGCTGGCCCGCTTGAACTGATTCACCGGATTCATGAATTCCAGCTGGGCGGGGCCGATCACTGGTTCGCCGCCGGGCGGAGTGGGGACGCGGGCGGCGATCGCGAGCGAGTCAGCCTGGTTGAAAAGCTCGAGCAACTGGCGCGCGAATTTTTCGCCGCCGACGAGCGCGGCGCGGTCGAGGAGATTGCGCGCGACGAGCTGGCCGGAGAGCGAGGGATTTTCGTCGTCGCCCTCGACGAGCAGATTGTGCGAACCCCACGTGTAGAAAATCACGAGACTGGGCGGCGCGACGGGCGGAGCGGCGGGGAGGTAGCCGTTCGTCGCGAGCGCGTGGGTGAGGACGCGCTCGACCTCCTCGGGCGTGAGCGATTTTTCGGCGCCCGGTGGGTGGCCGAGTTGGCGATAGCCGGAGGACTGGGCGATGAAATACGCCGGGTGGTCCGGCGAAACCGGTGGGAGTTGTTCCCCGGTGCAGTCATCTCGGTGATGACCGTGAGATCGAGGCGGGGATTTTTCTGAAGCGACTTGGGCAGCAGGGAAAACACCCACTCGGATTTATCCGCGGATTTTGACGCAGGCCGGGCGGTCGCAGGTTTGGCGGCGACGGTGGCGGATTTGGGGCGCGCGCCAAGCGGGGCGAGCAAGTCGGCCGCATCGGGCGAGGCGGCCGTGGTCGGGATAGCGATGGGCTTTTCGGCCGCGGCCAGAGCTGCCGGAGTGAGAAGGGCGAGGCAGAGGCGAGATATCTTCATCGGGTCGAGGAGGGCCAAGGACCGGCACTCAGTCGGACGGCACCGACGGGGGATGCGTTGCAGGTTTCCGCCGGTGCGGCCGCCGCGATCCAACCCGCCTCAGCGCGGATCGCGCGTGGGCTGGCCGTTGACGAGGCGGAGGAGGCCGAGGGGGTTGGCGTTTTGGAGCGCGGGCGGGAGCAGTTCGTCGGCGAGATCCTGGTAGCACACGGGGCGCGCGAAGCGGAGCAGCGCGGCGGTGCCGACGGAGGTGTAGCGCACGTCGGTCGTCGCGGGGTAAGGGCCGCCGTGATTCATCGCGGGCGAAACTTCCACGCCCGTCGGGAACCCGTTCAGCAAGATGCGACCGGCTTTTTGTTCGAGGGCGGCGAGGAGTGGGCGGGCGGCAGCGAAATCGGCGGGCGTGCCGTGCAGCGTGGCGGTGAGCTGGCCTTCGAGCGCGGCGGCGCAGGCGGAAAATTCCGCGAGCGAATCGGCCAGCACGACGAGCGTGAACGGCCCAAAGGCCTCGGTCGCGAGCGCGGGGTGGGCGAGAAAATTGGTGGCGCTCGTCGTGGCGACGGTGGGCTGCGCCTCGGTGCGCGCCGCATCGGCGGCGCCGCTGGCGGCGACGAGCGGTTGCACCCCGGGGGTCGCGGTGATCTGGAGCCGGTTGACCAGAAACGATTCGCGAATGCCGCTGGTGAGCATCGTGCCACAGGGCGCGGAGCGCACGGCGTCGGCCAGTTTTTGGAGAAACGCCTCCGCGTCCGGTCCGCGCACGGCGAAGACGAGCCCGGGCTTGGTGCAGAACTGGCCAACGCCGAGTGTGAAGGAGCCGAGCAGGCCGGTGGCGAGTGCGGCGCTGCGTTCGTGTAACGCACCGGGTAGGAGAAACACCGGGTTGAGACTGCTCATCTCGGCGAAGACGGGGATCGGATGCGGTCGCGCGGCCGCGGCGTCGAAGAGCGCGCGGCCCGCGGCGTGCGAGCCCGTGAAGCCGACGGCGGTGGTCGCGGGATGTTTTACCATCGCGAGGCCGACGGTAGAACCGCCACCGTGAACCAGCGAGAACACGCCCGGCGGCAGCCCGCAGGCCGCGACGGCGCGGGCGATGGCGCCGCCGACCAGCTCGCCCGTGCCGGGATGGGCGCGGTGGGCTTTCACGACGACGGTGCAACCGGCCGCGAGGGCCGACGCGGTGTCGCCACCGGCCGCAGAGAACGCCAGCGGGAAATTGCTCGAGCCAAAGACGACGACCGGGCCAAGCGGAAGCAACATCCGGCGCAGATCGGCGCGCGGGAGCGGCTGGCGGTCGGGCAAAGCGGGATCGATGCGCGCATCGACCCACGAACCGTCGCGCGTGACTGAGGCGAACAGCCGGAGCTGCGTGCAAGTGCGACCGCGCTCCCCGGTGAGGCGGGCGAGCGGGAGGCCGGTCTCGGCCTTCGCACGTTGGAGCAGCGCGTCGCCGAGCGCCTCGATTTCGGTGGCGATGGTTTCGAGGAGCGTGGCGCGTTCGGCGGCGGGGATGGCACGATAGACGGCAAACGCGGCGGCGGAAGCGTCGAGGGCGCGCGCGACTTCGGCACCGGAGGCCTCATGAAAATCGGGCGCGAGCCGTTCGCCGGTGGCGGGATTGACGGCGCGAAACGTGGCGCCGCCGGTTGCGCCGGTCGTGCCGGCGAGAAGGCTTTTTCCGTGGAGGATCATATTCGTTGGAGAGGGGAAATCGGAGTTGGGGGCAGGAGGGGCGCCGCGTCCCCAGCCAAGCGACGTTGATTAGACGACCGGGTTTGCCAGCGTGCCGACTGGCTCAATCGTAATACGCACCTCGTCGCCATGCCGGAGGGTGAAATCGTCGGCCGGCACCACGCCGGTGCCAGTCATGAGGTAGCAGCCCGCGGGAAAGGAGTTTTCGCGGCAGAGCCATTCCGCGAGCGACGGCAGCGGGCGTTTGATCTGGCCGACGGTGGTCTCGCCAGAAAACACGCGCTGTTTCCCGCGAAGAATCTCAATGGCGATGATGGTGGTGGGCGCGGGCAACTCGGCGGTGACGACGAGGCACGGGCCGAGGGCGGCGGCGCCGTCGTAGGCTTTGGCTTGCGGGAGATAGAGTGGATTTTCGCCCTCGATGTCGCGCGAGCTCATGTCGTTGCCGATGGTGTAGCCGAAGATTTTTCCGGCGGAATTGATCGCGAGCGTGAGCTCGGGCTCAGGGACGTTCCATTTTGAATCGGCCCGGATGCGGACGCCGCCGCCGGGGCCGACGACACGATGGGGCGTGGCCTTGAAGAACAGCTCGGGACGCTCGGCTTCATAGACCCGATCGTAGAAGCTGCCGCCGCCGGCAACCTGCGACTCGGCCATGCGCGCGGTGCGGCTGCGGAAATAAGTTACGCCTGCGGCCCAGACTTCCTGCGATTGGATGGGAGCCCGCAGTTGGGCGGGGGGCGGGACGGGCTGTGCCCGCTCGCAGACGCGGCGCACAAGGGCGAGCGCGTCGGCGGCTTGGAAGATCGCGTCGATCGTCAGCGACGAGGCGGGCTGGAAAAATTTACCGGCGGTCTCAAGGAGCGTGCCGGAGTCGGTCGCAAATACGCGGATCATGCGCCGCCGACCGTGGAGTTCTGCCGCGACGAAGTCGAGTGCGCGAACCACGTCCCTCCGGAGAAGTTCCGTTTCACGCGTCGTAGAGGGCGCGCAGCTCCGCATCGGTGCGGCGCAAGCGGAGGGCGAGCGTGCGGGCGATGCGGGCGAACATTTTCACGCCGACTACCGGATGCGCGCGCGAAATCTCGTCGAAGCGGGCGCGGGAAATCACATAGAGGTCGGTGAGCGCGGTGGCGATGGCATTGGCCGAGCGCACGGCGCCGGTGAGAAAAGCCATTTCACCGAAAAAATTTCCGCGCCCGATCGCGGCGAGATTGTGATGGCCGCCGGCGGCGAGTGGCAGCGTCATGCGCACGACCCCCCGGCGCACGAGGAAAAGCTCGTGGCCGGTGTCGCCGGCCTGGAAGACCAACTCATCCGCCGCGCAGGAGCGCTCGACGGCACATGAGGCGAGGGCGGCGAGCGTCTGGTCAGCGGCGAATTCCCGCGCGAGATCGAACTCGGCGAGCGCCAACGGCGCGGCGGCGCCGGCGCCGCCCGGCCGTTGCGTGGCGAGAATCGTGTCCTCGACCCAGATGAGCGCGTCGTCGAGCGAAGCGAAGTTTCGCACGTGGCGCTTCGCGTCCATCACGCCGAGCTGGGTAAAATATTTACCGAGGTTTCGGCCGGTTGGCAGGCGGGTTGGCACGCGGCTGAAGATCAACCAGCCGCCGCGTTCGGCGAGGGTGGTTTCGAATCGTTCCAGCAGGTGCACCGCCGTGTAGTCAACCGATTGCACGCGGCGCAGGTCGAGAATCAGAAAGCGGCATGTGCGCCGCGGCGCGTCGAGTTCCGAGAGGAGCTGATCGGTCGTGCCGAAGAACAGGCTGCCCTGCAATTCGCAGACCAGCGTTTGGTCGCCCTGGCGCTCCAGTTCGGCGGTCTCCTCGGGGAGCCGGTGCTGCGTGGAGGAGATGCGATCGCCGGCGATTTTGCGGCGGATGACCGAGCCCTGAATTTGTTCGCGCAGGAAAAGCACGATCGCCAGGGCGACGCCCGCCCCGGAGGCGGCGATGAGGTTGGTGCTGACCGCGACGGCGACAACCGTGGCGATGACGGCGAAGTCGAGCGCGGTGTCGCGCTGCCGCAACAGGAGAAAGCTGCCCCAGTCCACCATCCGCACGCCGACCACGAGCAAAATGCCGGCGAGGGCGGGGACGGGCACCCACGCAATCCACCGACCGAGGACGAGCGCGGCGGCGAGCACGCAGCCGCCCGCGATCAGCCCCGACCGGCGCGTGCGGCCGCCGCTTTCGAGATTTACGAGGGTTGCGCCCATCGTGCCGGCGCCGGGCATGCCACCGAGCAACGCCGACGCGAAGTTGCCTGCGCCCTGGCCAAGCAACGTGCGATTCGAGTCGTGGCGACTGCGGGACAACGCATCGACGACGACGCAGGTCTTCAGGGTGTCGACCGAAAGGAGAATCGACAACGTGAGCGCGGGCACGACGAGGGCGCGCAGTTCGCCCGCGCTGACGCCGTGAAACATCGCCCACGGGCTCGTGAAGCCGGCGAACAGGGCCGCACCGCCGCCGCCCACCGGACCGATCACGAGCGGGTTGTGCGCGACCTGCAGCAGCTCGGGCTGGCGCAAGGCGAGCGTGAAATAGGCGGTGAGCCCGGCGGCGAGACCGAGGATCGGCGCGGGCACGGCCTTCGTGAGCTTCGGTGCGAGCAACACGCCGGCGACCGTCACGCCGCCGACGAAGAGCGCGGGCAGTTGCCACTGGGCGGGTGCGGCGAGGCCGGCGCCGAGGGTGGTGCCCTTGGCCAGCCCGAGAAATTTCGGCAGCTGCCCGAGGAAAATGATCACGCCGACGGCGCTCAGATAACCGGAGACGACCGGGTAGGGGATGTATTTGATCAGCCGGCCGCCGCCGATGAAACCGTAGAAAAATTGCAGCGCCGCGGAGAGCAGCGCGACCAGCGTGAGCAACGCGACGATGCGGGCGGGATCCGGCGCGTGGGTGAGCGATTCGCCGACCAGCGCCACGAGCACGGCGGCGGCGGGCGCGCAGGGCGCCGAGATCAGTTGCGCCGCGCCGCCGACGAGGGCGGCGACCAAGCCGAGCGCCATCGCGCCCACGAGGCCCGCGCGCACACCGTGGGCGACGTAGTCGGCACCGAGCACGCTGAAAACGGCGACGCCGTAGGCGATCGACGACGGCAAGGCGACGAGCATGGCAGCGAACCCGCCCCAAACGTCCCCCCACGAGGCTGGCGCGGGAAGGTGCCGGCGACGGCGACGGCGAAGGCAGGGTAGAGTCGGTGGGCATGGGGTTCGCGGGGTTTCGAATTGCGCTCAAATCAAGAGGTCATTCTGAGAGGAGCGCAGCGTCGAACCGGAGGATCGCTACCGGTGACAGCTGCGGGAGTCGAACTGGATTTTTCGCTGAGCGCAGAGCGACAATCGCGTTTTAAGATATCTCCGAAGTTCTAGCGTGTCGCGCGCTACAGCACCGCGTCGAGTCGCTGGACGATGGTTTTCAGAATCTGCACGCGCGCGAATTTCTTGTCGTTGCCGGCGACGAGCGTCCACGGGGCGAATTCCGTGCTGCACCGCGCCACCAGCTCGTCGACAGCGCGCTGATAGTCGGGCCATTTTTCCCGGTTCCGCCAGTCTTCGTCGGTGATCTTGTAGCGTTTGTAAGCGACGGCCTGCCGTTCCTTGAAACGGCGCAACTGTTCCGCCGGGCTGAGGTGCAACCAGAATTTGCAGAGCACCGTGCCGTGGGCGGCGAGTTGTTCCTCGAACGCGTTGATTTCTCCGTAGGCGCGACCCCATTCGTCGGGCCGCGCAAAACCCTCCACGCGTTCGACGAGCACGCGACCATACCACGTGCGATCGAAAATCGTCATGAAGCCCGCGCGCGGCAGGTGCCGCCAGAAACGCCACAGGTATTGCTGCGCGCGCTCCTCGTCGGTAGGCGCGGCGATGCCGACCACCCGGTAGAGCCGCGGGTCCAGCGCCGGCGTGACCCGCCGGATCGCGCTGCCCTTGCCGGCGGCGTCCCAGCCTTCGAACGCGAGCACGGTCGACACGCCTTTTTCCTGTGCCGCCCATGCGAGTTTGCTGAGCTTGGCCTGTTGCTCCGTGAGCTGACGCTTATATTCAGCCTCGGTGAGGCGGCCCGTCAGGTTGACGCCGGCGAGGATGGAATCGCCGCGGGCCTTGGCGGACTTTCGGCCTGCGGGCGTGGGCGCCGGCTTGGCCCCAGTCTCTTTGGTCGCGGCGGCCTGCAGCCTTTTCTCGAGCGCGTCGGTGAGGATCTGGGCCACCGTGAGTTCGCGGTAGCGGCGGTCCGTGGCCTCGATGACGTGCCAGGGCGCGTGTGGTTTGTCGGTGCGCCGGAGCGTATGGGCGGAAACTTCGGCGAATTTGTCGAAGAGTTTGAAGTGCTTCCAGTCATCGGGGGCGAGGCGGTCGTCCTGCTCGAGTTTCTTGAGCCGCTTCTTCTGCTGCTTCTTCGGCAGGTGCAGCCAGAGTTTCAGAATCAGCGCACCGTCATCCGTGAGCATTTGTTCGAGGGCGGTGATGCGCTCGAGGGCGGCGTCGAGCTGGCTGTTCTTGGTTTTGCCGAAGACGCGGTTGATGACCGGCTGGGAATACCACGAGCCGAAAAAATTCCGATGCGACCGCGGCCGGGCATCGCGCGCCAGAAGCGCCAGAATTCCGGGCGCTCGCGCTCCTCGTCGCTCTGGGTCCAAAAGGCGTGGGTGGTGACGCCGCGGGGATCGAGCCATTCATTCGCGATGGGTCCGATACCCCGAAGCTTGCTTCGGCTTGGTTGGATGGGAGGGTGAGGGATGGAGAGTCGCTACATCCACAAGAGCCACAATGTGTCGGTGCTGATGTATCATCTGGTGTGTGCGGCGAAGTATCGACGAGTGG
>SIBG01000001.1 GCA_009695305.1 Opitutus sp.
CATCAGCTCCTCCATCGAAACCTCCGGCACCTTCACTTTTCGCGAAGCGGTGCAATCGCCGATCGTGCCCGTCTGCGGTGCCGCCAATCCAGCGAGGTGGCCGGCTTGCGGATCGGGATTGACGAACTCCAGCCGGCGCCCGGCCAGATCCCGCCAAGCGTTACCCGCCAGATCGAATTCCACCGGCGCCTCGCGTCCGACGAACCAGAGGCGGCCGGTCACACGACCGCGGACGCGATTGTCGATCTCGCCGCGGATTACAGATTCGTGGATGCGCCAAGCCATGTCGAAGTCTGCTCAGGCTGGAGCCTCGATTACGTCTTGGCGAGCAGCGGAAAGCCCGCTCTTCGCCGCCAATTCTCCCCTGCACTCCGGGCTGCCGCGGGCGAGGTCACGGCAGACCTGCGGACGGCGGTCATAGAGCGTGCAGAAAAAATCCGGCGCGCCCGCCGCCGTCCGGCGAATCGCCAGCGCCGCGCAATGGCCCTCGCTCATCCTCATAAACGCGCGCGATCCGATGAATTGCGCCGCGGTCTCTGCCGCCTCGCCCAGCCGCGACCAGTCGTCGCCCAAGACGCGCACGAACATCTCCGAGTGGGAAAAACAGCAGATACCGCAGCGGCGGCAATCGGTGGGTGGGTTCATCGCAGGGGAAGCGAGCGCTCGCCAATCTGCCGCTTGCCGCGCGGCGCGCAACGGTTTCCACTCGCCCGCCATGGACGCCTATGCCCGAGCCCGCGAACTCATCGACGCCGCCCACGCCGCCGATCCGGCGCGCACGGCCGACGGCCGTGCAGCGGAGTTGGTTTATGCCGAGCACATGGAAGCGTGGGTCGCGCGGCTCGTGCCGGATGCCACTCCGTTGCTGCGGCTCGCCGCGCGCTGCCAGCATCTGGAGCGCTGGAGTGTGGCGCGCGCGAGTTTTCCCGAAGGCAAGCCCGGCTACCTCGCGTGGCGGCGCTCGCTCTACACCAAGCAGGCCGACCGCGCCCGCGCACTGCTCACCGAAGCCAGCGTGTCCGCGGCGGAAGCGGCGGAGGTCGCAACGTGGGTCTCGAAGACTGGATTGAAGACCAATCCCGGCACGCAAGCGCTCGAGGATGCGGCGTGCCTCGTGTTTTTGGAAAACGAAATCACCGCCTTCGCCGCGCAGCACGCCGATTACCCGCGCGAGAAGTTCGTGGATATTCTCCGCAAGACCTGGCGCAAGATGAGCCCGTCCGCCCAGGCGCAGGCCCGCGGCCTCGCGCTGCCAACCCGCATCGCGCCGTTGGTGCAAGAGGCGACTGGTTGAGTCAGGGCAGGGACGTTGCCGGGGATCGCCGCGCCGCCGCGGTTTACCACCACCTCGCGCCGCCTCAGAGCTAGTTCGCCGGAGTGTTGCGCCGGTCGACGTTGTTCTTGAGATTCGTCCAGTCGGTTTTTGGGGCGCGCGGATCGAGGCCGTTGATGAAATCTTCGATGTTGGTGTAGCCGTCGCCGTTGAGATCGGCAGCGGCATCGGACGCGTCGCGGGGGTCGAGGCCGTGCGCCGTTTCCCACTCGTCGGGCAGGCCGTCGCCATCGGTGTCCTGGTAGGGCGTGCCCTTGTAGTCGGGATAACCGCCGACTTCCGACGGGTCAGTGATGAAACCCTTCGGAACCATCTCGATGAGTTCGTCGGTGTAACGCTGCGCGTAGCCGTAAAACGCGGCCTTCTCCGTGGAGCCCTTGGCGATCTGCGCCGGGGGGATGAGGCCGGTGCGCGCCGAGGTCACAATGCGCTCGTCCACCGGATCGCGCCGCGGGAGCGTGGCGCCAACGTTGGCGAGCACATAGTCAAAGGCGGCAGCAGCGGACGAAATCTCAAGCGGTGCGTGCCGGATGGGAAGGTCGAGGCGGATCTTGGCGAACACGCCGGCGCGCTCCGGGCCGCGAATCTCGGGCTGCACGCCACCATCCCAATTGTTTTTGGTCACGCGGTCGTAACCTTCGACGACATTGCCGGCGACGTAGGCTTTCCCAAAATTATCGAACACGGTCTTACTCCGTTCCGACTCGGGCTTGAGCAGACGGAAGGCGATGTCCCCGCGCGGCGTGCCCGGGCCGGGCTTGAAATAGTTGTTGATGATGTTGAAGAAGCTCAGGTGGTCGCCGCCGTCGACCGTGCGGTGGTGATAGTTGAAGAGCACGTTATTCACGAAGGTGAAGTCGCCATACATGCCGACGCTCGGATTGCGGCCGGTATTGTTGGCCCAGAGGTTGTGGTGAAAGGTGCTGTTGAGGCCGCCGATGGTGGAGCCGAAGGAGTGGTGATAGATGTTGAGCGATTCGGAGGAGATGGAGTTTTGGATCGTGATATTGACCGTCGGCAGCTTGAGCTCCTGCGTGCCCCCCGGCGGCCGATACATGTGGCGATACATCGAAATATTTTCGTCGAGGCTCCACGACGCAGAGACGTGGTCGATGATGAGATTGCCGACGGGATTGCCGCCGAGCGAATCGTCGCGATCGGCCGCATCAGTCTTGCCGCGGCGGAAGCGCAGGTGGCGGACGACGATGTCGTGCGTGTTGAGTTCGACGGTGTCGCCGGCGATGCAAATGCCGTCGCCCGGGGCCGTGTTGCCGGCAATGGTGATGTAGGGCGCCCGGATGCTGACGCGATCCTTCAGGCGGATAATGCCGGCGATATTGAAGACGACGATGCGCGGGCCGGCAGCCTCGCAGGCCTCGCGGAAACTGCCGGGGCCGGAGTCGTTGAGATTGGTCACGACGATCACCTTGCCGCCCCGACCGCCGAACGAAAACATGCCGCCGCCCCAGGCGCCGGGGAACGCGGGGATTTTCGCCTGCGGCAGGTCCTCGGGCTTGGCCGCGCCGGGAAGGTAGGGTTTTCCTTTTGTGGCCCAGGCCTGGATTTCGGGCCACGCGCGGGCAAACGCTTCATCGGAAAGTTTGTCGGTCGCGGCCGTCTCGGCCGCGTTGGCGGCCGCCACGGCGGCCGGAACTTTGGGGTAGCCTTGCGCAAAGGCCGAGGCGGCGAGCGCGGCAAAGAGCGTGGGAGCAACGAGCCGTCGCGTGAGTTTTGAATGAAGTGCTTTCATAAAATTATTCCGCCGCGGCGCCCGTCAACAGCCGGAAGCGGGCGACGCGGCGCATCGGATCGAGTGGCTCAGAAGGAGCCGCGGATGCCCATCGTGACCTGCACGCCGAATTCGCGCAGGTCGTCCCAGTGGGCATAGGCCGGATAGATCCCGGCCAGATCCTCGCGGTCGACGCGGAGTCCCGCCTCGAAGATATTCCGCCCACTGACGTAGAAGCTGTATTTTTTCGAGAACTGCCAGTTGAGGCTGGCATCGACCTTGGTGCTGGAGGGGTCGTAGGCACCGAGTTGCACGGTGGCACCATTGACCGTGAAGTTGCCCACCGCGCCCTTGTAGGTGCGGTCGCGCCAGCTCGCCTTGAGGTTCACGCTGAAGCGATTCGCGGCGAAGTTGATGCCGCCGGTGGCCAGCTGGCTGGCAGCGGGGCGGGCCGAGATCCGTGTGGTGTTGTTCTCGCTCCGGTGCGAGCGGGAGTAGGTGGCAAACACATCGACGCGCCGACCCCAGTCGCCGAGCAGCGAAAGGAACCGCAGGTCTTGAAAGGCTTCGAGCTCGAAGCCGGACACTTTGCCGGTGCCGGCGCCGTTGACGGCGGTTTTCAACTGCCAGTCGCGGTAGTCCGCGGGGTCGAGGCCGATCGATCCGAGGATTTCGTTGAACTCGGACGAGCCACTGGTGGTGGTGATCGACTCGGAGAAATTCTTCACGTTCTTGACGTAGTAGGACGCGCCGAGCTTTCCGCCACGCCGCGTGTAGTAGGTGACCGCGAAATCCCAGTTGTCGGAGACTTCGGGCAGCAGGTTGGGATTGGCGACGGAAATGACGCCGGCAGGAATGGCTGTCGGATCCTCATTTTGGTTGATACTGTAGTCGTTTTGATTGCCCGACAGCAGCCCGAGCGTGGCGCTCTCGATCGGAATGCGGCCAAACGAACGCGACCACGCGAGCTTGCCGACCAGATTCTCGGTGATGTTGTAGGCGAGATTGACGCTGTAGGAGGGTTTGCCTTTGGACTCGCCTCCCACGGGTTGCAGAAGGTGGCGCTGGAGCATCGCGGCCTGGAGGCTGGTGCTCGCGACCAGGCCCGTCGGAAAAATGATGCGCTTGGCCGCGAGGTCCGCGCGCAAGGCGGTGCCAGCCGCCGTCTGGGCGAAGAGCGCCGACGTGGCCTGGTCGATTCGGACGGTGCCGTTGCCGCCGGCAAGCGCGACGTTGCGATACAGGATGCCGTCGGCGTCTTTCAGAAAATTCCATTTGCCGTCGCCTTGAGGGCCGCGCCCCTCGCGCACGGTGTCCTCGTCGCGAAGGCCGGCGACGAAACTCAACCGGTTCTTCAGCGCCCGGCCTTCCACCTGCGCATACCAGGCGTCGCGCGTTTGCTTCATGCGTTTGTTTTGGCCGACGAAGCTGTTCCAGTTGTTGACGGAGTTGGCCTCGGTGACGGTGAAATTGTTGGGATTGGCCTTGTAGACGTCGTAGAGCCGATAGGTGCTGATCCACTCCTGCGGGGCGAAGCCGAAGCCGGGATTCTGGGCGAGATAAGTGGTGTCCAGATAGTCGTTCGGCGTCAGGGCCGGGCCGACATAGGTCTGCTGAAAGCCGGTGCCCAAGCCCCATTTTTTCTTCAGAGTTTCCTCCCGCAGGAAGCCCGTCTTGACGGCGAGCCGGGCGCTTTTCCACGGGAGGAAGTCGAGCTCGCGACGAACATCGAGCTTGTAATTGAACACATCGTCGAGCGATTCGGCCTTGCCCGAGCGCGCCTGAATGGTCGGCACGGTCCAGTTGGCGAGCTTCGTAAACGCGAACGCGTTTCCGTTTCGATCGTAGACACTCGTCGCGCCGGGGACGCCGTCGGCGATTTTCTCGAACCTGATCTGGCCGATGGTGGCGCTGACGTCGACGGTCGAGAAGTGCCCGTTCTCCAGATCCTTGAACGAAGCGCGCGAACTCGAGGCGCTCGCGAGCGCGCTGATCTCCCACGGGCCGCGCCGGTAAGCCGCGCGAAGCGAGCCGGTGTGCGTGACGCCCTGCTTGTCGCGGGAGTCGATATTCATGTCGAGAGTGTTGGCCGGGTTGAAAGCCGGCTGGCCGGTGACGATTTGCCCGGCCGGCAAAAAGGGCAGCGAGATGGTGCTGGTGGCGTCCCACGTTTGCGGCCGTGTCGTCCGCGCTTGGATGCGGCGGGCCGCATCGGCTGCCTTGTAGGTCGAGATCTGATAGCTGCCGGCGAGGGCGAGACTGTTGAACGGTTTCCAGTCGGCCTTCATCGAGGCGGTGCCGTTGCGCGAGTTGCGAGGCGCGTCCGTGATCGAGACGCGAGTAAGGTAGGGGTTGGCGAGACCGGCCGGGCCGAGGGCGTTGGTCAGCGTCGCGGTCGCCGCCCCGCCGAACGGGCGCAAATCGAGATTGGTCACGGAGGCGGTGCCCCACTCCGGGCGAAAGCGGCGGTTCTCGCTGAACTGGCTAAACGTGGAAGCGGTCAACGACACGCCCAGCTTTTTATTGATGGGCCGGACATACGTCAGCTCGAAGCCCGGCTGGCCGGCAAAAACTTTTTTCGCCTGGGGGCCGGGCACCCGCTTGAACGGATTCGGGTCCTCCGAGTTGATGGTCACGTAGGCCCGCCACGACAACGCGGGCCGGGCGTATTCGAAGGCGGACTTGGAAATCAGGTTGATCTGCCCACCCACGGAATTCATCGGCATGTCCGGCGTCGCCACCTTGACGAGCTCGACGCGAGACGCGTTGTTGATCGAGAGCATGTCGAGGCCGACCTGCGTGGTCAGGCTGGCCTGCGACGCGCTGGCGACCGGCACGCCGTCGATGTAGATGGCCGTGTCCTCGGCACCGAAGCCGCGCACCGAAATGCCGAACGCATCGGTCGGGGCGATGTAGGTGCCGCCGTATTCGAGCTCCACACCCGGGAGGAACTTGATGAACTCGCCGACGTTGCCACTCGGGATGTCGCCGAACTGATCGGCGGAGACGACGTTCTTGATGTTCGTCGAATACCGCTCCTCGTTGATCGCAATCTGCGTGGCGTTCTTGAACCGCTCACTTTCGACCCGGAACTCGTTCAGCACGACGGTGCCGTCGGCGCGCAGGTTCGACGCGTCGCCCAGCGCCACGTCTTGCACCGAAATCTGGCCGGCCGAGACGACCGCAGCGACCGAGGTCGACGGCTGGCCGGTGTAGGTCACCTTTAGCGTCACCTTGCCGGCGGGCACGTTGGGGATCTGGTATTCGCCAAAGCCGTTGGTGAGCGCCTGCAAGGTCGTGCCCTCGACGACCACGAGCGCCTTGTCGAGGTAGGTGCCGTTGCCCGCGTTCATCACGCGGCCCTGAATCGTGCCGCCGGTGATGCTCTGCGCGACGGCGGTCGCGCACAGGGCGGCAAACGCCGCGACGCGGACTAGAAATGTGGACAGGTTTTTATTCCTCGGGCCAAAAGGTGGACTCGCAGGCGAGCCCGCTTGGTTGGGGTAGTTCATGGGGTTTGGAGCAGTCGGGTAGGTGAAAGAAAGCCGGCAAGTTACACGCCATCAGGTTGGCCTTAGAAATCCCTACGCGATTCATTCTGCGGCTACCACTCGTTTCTCCATTTCCATTCACGGAAAACGTAGGGCCATTCACCGCGGCTCCAGCCAAAACGCCGCCGGCGTCCCCGGCGGCGCCGCCAGCTTCGCGATCGCGCCACCGCGCAGGACTCCAGCCGGTGTCAGCCGGCCCTCGTTGAGCCCGACCCGCCACGCTGCGAATTCGTCCGCCGCTCCGCGGAGATCGATTTCGATGTTTCCGCCGCGCGGCGCGTGAACGAAAAACCCCGCCCGCGCGTCGCCGAGAACCGCCGCGCCCACGATTCCCGCCGCCGGCCGCATCGGCGGCAGCGCGGCGAGCAATCGCGCCTCCGTCGTCGCCGGCAGCACGGGCAGCGAGCCCCCCGCAGCGACAAACGCCCAACCGTCGCCCGGCCCAAGTCCGGAAATCACGGCCTTGTCCGGAAAGCGCTGGCGATACTCCGCCACCATGCCGGCAAGCGACGCCGCGCTCGGTTTCCCGCCTTTCCACAACCGCTCGAGCTGGCGCGGCGCGAGATTCTGCGCGCTCAACGGCGCGTAGAGTTCCTGGTCGGAGCGCCACCAGTATTTCAAATCGATCACCGACACGAGCGCGCTGCGCTTCGAGTCGGCGAGGATCGCGTCCTGCACGTCCTTCGGCGCGCTCAACGCGAGCAGCGGTCGCTTGCCCGTCTCCGCCATCCACTCGCCGGCGACGTCGAACCAGAACTGCACAAATTCGAGCGGGCCGGAAAATTCCTCTCCCGTCGTGTGGATCACGTTCGGCTCGTCGGCGAGATTGGCCAGACCCTGGCGGATGTAGGCGCGGTGCAGCGCGCGCCGAGCTGGGTGCGACAAATCGTAGAACGCCTCTGCCATGAAAATCCGCTTGTCGCCTGCGTAGGGCGGTGGTTCGGGGAATTCCGTGGGGTTGACGTTGTTCGCCGAGCGCCACGGAAACCACGCCCAATGGGCGCCCGCTTCGAGGATGTTGTGCTGGAAATAATTTTCGTTCACGAGCACGAGACCCTTCTCCCGCCCGAGCGCCGCAAACTCCCGCAGCCGCCCGAAATACCAGGGATTGAACCGCGCCAGATCGTAGCGGCTCAACCGATCCCACGCCTCGCCGGTGCCGCTGCGCAACCACGGCTGCTCAAAAAACGGCGGCGCCACATCCGCCGATTCGCGGCGCACGCGCTCGTGATCGTCGCTGCGCCGGTCATACCACAGGCCCCAGTTGTGCCGAAACGCGACCTGTTGCGTCGCGAGCATCTCGTCCGTGAGCAGCTCAAGATCGTCGGTGGCGCCGAGGCCGGAGCGGCCGGGGACGAATCGGGTGATCGCCGGGCCGATCGTCGGCGCGACCGCCGGCACGAGGCTCCCGCGCCACCAAGCCGTCGAAACTTGCTTGCCCGCGAGCAAACGGCCGCCGGCGACCAGCCAGCCATTCGTCAGCGCCAGCCGCCGCTCGGCGGCCCGCGGCGGAGCGGGCTCCCTGCGCACGACCGCCTCAAACGCCGGCACACCAGCGCTGGAGGGGAAGCTCGGAGCCTTTGCCGCCGCCTCCGCGCTCGCGGCCCCCGCTCTCGCGGCGAGTTGCGCGCGATACAGGCTCTGCGGCTTCACGAATTCGTTTGCCTCGCTCCACCAGCCGTCGCCCGTGAATTCAGCCCACGCGCCCGCCGCCCAGCTTTGCGCGCCCGGTGGCCGGCGACAAATCACGCGCGCCGCGCTCACCTGCCACAGCATCGAGTTCGCCGCGGCCCAGCCCACGCCCTGGTTCCATGTTTCCAGGTTGTCGAGCCGCAGCGCGCCACCGTCGATCACGACGTTGTCAAACAATACCCCCGACGCCCAGCTCCCGATCGCGCCGCTGAAATCCGTCGCGCGCCGCGCTTCGCATTCGAGAAAAACATTCGGCCCCGCCGCGAGATAGCCCACCGTGAAATCGTGCCGGCCCTCGTCCGCGCGGCAGCGCTCGAACAACCCGAGCTGCCCCGTCGTGTGAAATGTGTGCCGCCGATAGCCCGCCGGCTCCGACACCGGCGCCAGCGAAACGCAATCGCGCACCGTCACCGAGCGCGCACCGTCGCCGACCTGCACGGCGGAGCTCACGAAATGCACCGCGGTCACGTTGCGCACCCACGCGTCTTTCACCCTATCAAGCGTCACCGCCATCCACGCGTGCTCCTCGTCGCGCGGGTTTGCGTGGTCGTAGTCGGACTCGCACCGCAAGTTCTCGATCCCCACGCGCTCGATCCGGCCGGGCCACCCGCAACGTGTGACGGTGCCGCCGCCGAACTCCGCCTCAAGTGCCGTCGTGATCGGCGCATCGAGCGTGACCGTGTCATCGGTGACCGCCGTCACGACGCGATCCCACGACAGGTCGAGCGTGCCGGACTTCCACGCAAACGGCGTCGGCCCCGGCGACTCCGCCATGCCCACGCGCTCGATCCATGCCTTCGTGCTCGGACGCGTGATCACCACCGTTTCCCCGACGCCAAGCCCGTGCCCGGCCGCGAGCCGCAGCCGGGGCGCCCCCACCGACACATAGCGATCGGCCACCGCGAGTGGCGCACCGCTGGTCACGCGCCCACCGCGCCCCGCGACCGCGATCAACGCCCGCCGGCCCGTGCCCGTCGCGCGCAGGATCGTGCCGCCCCCTTCCGCGCCAGCGCCGCGTAAAACGACACCGCTCGCACTGAGGAGCAGTTGTCCCGCCACGTCGAACGTGCCGGTTTCGAGTTGCACCGCGCCGCGCCAGCCCGCGGCATCCGGCGCGCGCTTCGCCGCAAAATTCAGCGCGGCTTGCAACCGCGCAGTATTGTCACCGGCCACTGGCGCCACCCGCACCACCGCCGGCACCATCGGCAACACCACGCCGCCGCCGCCATAGCCAGCTGCCGAAAAATCCGGCACACGGTTACCTGCCGCGTCCTCCCGATAACGCAACCGCCCCTCGGCGTCCTGCGTCACCGGCATCGGCACCTGGACCGCCCACGCCGCACTGGCGACATGGCACGCCACGAGCAACTCGGCCGCGCGGCGCCGGACGATCCGAAGTAGTGGTTTCATCGCGGCGCGGAGACGTAACGATCCGGACGGAGGTTGTCGATGCATGACATCGCCTCGGCCACACGGTCATTTTGCTCCCTGTCGAATCGAAAGGCAATCATAGCGGTCGGCGGACGGGCGCGCCGGTTCCGGATTGCTTTTGCAACGATTCTCGAACTCATCCGTCATCCCAACTCGCAGCCGATCAAGCTGCACTTTTTTCCTGGCATGGATTCCTCTCCCCTTCCGCCTCAGCCTGATCGGCGTAATTTTCTCACCAAAGCCTCGGCGGTGGTCATCGGAGCTGCGCTCGCGCTGGTGGCGCCGGTCGCCGGTTTGATGGTTTTTCTGGATCCCTTGCGACGCCAGACAGCTGCCGGCGGCGCCGTGCTCGTCGCATCGCTGGATTCGCTGGCGGAGAACGGGGAACCGCAAAAATTCTCCGTGCTCGCCACCCGCATCGACGCCTGGAACACCACGCCCAACGTCCCGGTGGGCGCCGTGTATTTGCAGCGTCTCACCGGCCGGCAGGTCCGCGCGTTCAACGTCGTCTGCCCCCATGCGGGTTGCTTCGTGGATTTTCGGGAAGCGAACAACTGCTTTCACTGCCCCTGCCACAACAGCAGTTTTTCCCTCGATGGTAAGGTGCTCGATCCGAAGAGCCCCAGCCCGCGTGGCTTGGATGACCTGCTGGTGGAGGTTCGCAACGGGACCGAGATCTGGGTGCATTTCAAAAATTTCCGCGCCGGGGAAAAAGCCAGGATTCCGGTTTGATGAAGGCCCTGCTCGACTGGCTGGATCATCGCACGGGCGGCAAGAAACTGCTGCACGAGGCGCTGTTTGAAAACGTGCCGGGCGGCGCCCGCTGGCGCTATGTCTGGGGCAGCACCCTGACATTTTGCTTCAGCCTCCAGGTTATCACCGGACTTTTTCTCTGGCTCGCCTACAGCCCCGGTTCCCAGACGGCCTGGGAAAGCGTCTACTTCATCCAGCATGAAATGTGGGGCGGCTGGTTTCTGCGCGGGCTGCACCATTTCACGGCGCACGCCATGACCGTGCTGCTGGTGCTCCATCTCATGCAGGTGGTCATCGATGGCGCCTACAAGGCCCCGCGCGAAATGAACTTCTGGTCGGGCCTCGTGCTCCTGCTGCTCGTGCTGGCGCTCTCGCTGACCGGTTACTTGCTGCCGTGGGACCAGAAGGGTTTCTGGGCCACGCGGGTCGCAACCAGCATCGCGGCGATCACACCGGTGATCGGCCCGGCGCTGCAAAAACTGGTCGTGGGCGGCAGCGAATACGGCCACCATACCCTGACGCGTTTCTTCGCCCTCCACGCCGGCGTGATCCCGGGGGCGATCATCGCCTGCATCGTCGCCCATATTTATCTGTTTCGCCGCCACGGCCTCACGCCGAAGGAGCCGCGAAAAAACCCGGACGCCGCGTTCTGGCCCGACCAGGTGTTCCGCGATGCCGTCGCGTGCCTGGCGGTGCTCGTCGTCATCCTGTTTTTCATCGTGCGCTACCATGGGGCGGACCTGGGGGCTCCGGCCGATCCGGCCGAACAATTCCCCGCCGCCCGGCCGGAATGGTATTTTCTCTTCCTGTTTCAGCTCCTGAAATATTTCCCCGGCGGCACGGAAATCATCGGCGCGATGATCATTCCGACGCTGCTCATGCTCGTCCTCGCCGCGATGCCGTTCGTGGGCCGCTGGCAGCTCGGCCATCGCTTCAACGTCGGTTTTCTCTGGGTGCTGCTCGGAGGCATTGGTTGGCTGACCTATCTCGCGGTGAATGAAGACCGGCAACGGCCCGAATACCTCCTCGCCGTTCAGACGGCCGACCGGGACGCGGCGCGCGTGATTGTTCTCGCCCAATCGCCGACGGGCATTCCGGCGACGGGCGCCGTGACGTTGTTACGCCAGGATGCGTGGACCCAGGGTCCGAAGATCTTCGGACAAATCTGCTCCACCTGCCATCGCTTCGATGGCCACAATGGCTCGGGTGGCCAGCCGAAGGATCCGATCTCCGCGTCCGACCTGAAAGGCTTCGCGAGCCGGGAATGGCTGGCGGGCCTGCTGGACCCGGAGCGCATCGCCGGACCGCACTACTTCGGCGGCACGAAATTCAAGGAGGGCAAGATGGTGAAGTTCGTGCAGGAGGAGGTCACCGGATTTTCTGCCCCGCAGAAAGCGGATCTCCAGAAAGCGATCGTCGCCCTCTCGGCCGAGGCGGCTCTAACCGCTCAACGGCACCTCGATCAACGCGATGCCGTCATTATCGCAGAAGGCAGGAAACTCCTCGGCGGCGAGGCCTTGGGGTGTGTCGAGTGCCACAAATTCCACGGTGCGGGCGAGGACGCCACCGGCCCGGATCTGACGGGTTTCGGCTCGCGGGAGTGGTTGATTGCGCTGATTTCCGATCCGGCGGAGGAGCGTTTCTTCGGCAAGCGCAACGACCGCATGCCGGCGTTTGGGGCGGCCAAGATGCGGACCGCCTTGGAAATCTCCCTCGTCGCCGACTGGTTGCGCGGCGATTGGTATGAGCCCACGAGAGCGAAAGGTGGAGCGCCTTGACCATCACGCACTGGATTCACCGGGTGCGAACCGGCTGAACGCGCGTTGCGGCCAGCTCGCTTTACCTCGCAATCACCTCTGCGCCATGCCCCGCCCGCCCGCCACGTTCGCCACCGCCCGGCTGGTTGCGCGCCAACCGGGGGCCGACGATGCGGCGGCCGTGCTCGCCGCCTACGCTGGTGATCCGGCGGTGACGCGCTATTTGAGCTGGCGGACCTACGACCGCGTGGAGCCGCTGGCGGTGTTCCTGCGCGAATGCGTCGCCCATTGGGAAAAGGGCGACGGTCATCTCGCCTGGCTGCTTTGTCTGAAGGGCACCGCCACGCCGATCGGCTCCATCGGCATCACGCTGGAGGGGGGTGGCCGGGCGATGTTTGGCTACGTGCTCGCGAAAAAATTCTGGGGCCGCGGCATGACCGCGGAGGCGCTCACTTTTCTGACGGATTGGGCGCTGGCGCAGCCCACGATTCACCGCGCCTGGGCGTATTGCGACGCCGAGCATCTTGCTTCGGTGCGGGTGATGGAAAAAGCCGGCATGGTGCGCGAAGGTGTGCTGCGCCGCTGGCAAATTTGCCCGACACTCGGCCCGGAGCCACGCGACTGTATCGTGTGCGCCAAAGTGAAATGATCCGCGGGTGGCCCGCGCCCACGGTCTATTTCACCATCACGAGCGGAAAGCCGTGCCGCTGCAACGCGCGGTGGAGCGCCGCGATGTGCGCCCGGTCGCGCGTCTCGACCGTGCACACGGCGTGGTCCGCACTCACGTCCGGACCGCTGAACGCGCGATCGTGCGCGATGTCCTTGATGCTCGCCCCGGCATCCGCGATCACGCGACAAAGGGTCGCCAGGCCGCCGGGGCGGTCGCTGATGAGCGCGGTGAAACGCGTAAGACGACCGTCGTGCACCAGGCCTTTTTCGATGACCCGGCTGAGGATCGCCGGATCAATGTTGCCACCACCGACCACGAGCGCGACGCGCCGGCCGCGCAGGTGCGCCAACTGGCCCGACATCATCGCGGCCAGCGGGGTGGCGGCGGCGCCTTCGACCACTGTTTTTCGAGCTCTAGCATCCGCAGAATCGCGAGCGAGATCCAGGCTTCGGAAACACTCACGACCTGATCCACGCGCCGGCGCGCGAGGGCGAACGCGTTGGCGCCCACCGTGAGAGTGGCGAGACCGTCGGCGAGCGTGGCGCGGCGCGGGACAGTGACCGGTTGGCCCGCGCGCAGCGCGGCGGCGAAGTTGCCGGTCTGTTTGCTTTCGACGCCGATGATCTTGATTTTCGGCTGCAGTGCTTTCACGGCGACAGCGACGCCGGCGATGAGGCCGCCACCGCCAATGGGGCACACAATGGCCTCCAAGTCGGGAACCTGTTCCAATAGCTCAAGCCCAAGCGTGCCCTGCCCCGCGATGATGGCGGGATCATCGAAGCCGTGGATGTAGGTGAGCTGCTCGGCGGCGACGAGGGCGTCGGCCTGCGCCCGCGCCTCGGCGAAATCACGGCCGTGAATGAGCACGCGGGCGCCGAGACGCTGGCAGGTGGTGATCTTGATCAGCGGGGCGTAGTCCGGCATCACGACGGTCACCGGGATGCCGAGGAGCTGACCATGGTAGGCCAGGCCGAGCGCGTGGTTGCCGGCGCTGGCGGCGATGACGCCACGTTTTTTCTGCGCGGGAGCGAGGCGGAGGAGGGCATTCCGCGCGCCGCGTTCCTTGAACGATCCCGTGCGCTGGAAGTTGTCGAGTTTGCAGGCAATCCGAGCGCCGGTGCTCTCGCTGAGGGGGATCGATTCGGGGCACGGGGTGACGATGACGCCGCCGGCGATGCGGCGGCGGGCGGCGCGGATGTCGGCCAGGGTAACGGGCATGGTGGCAAGCATACGGCCGCGCCGCCGCGGTGGAAAACAAAAAGGGCGACCAAAAACGCGCCGGCTGCTATTTGCCGCTGTCTTTCGCCTTCGCCAGCTCCCGTTGCTGGCGTTCGGCGCGGCGGCGGGCGACTTCCTCGGCGACTTTGTCGAGCCGGGCCTGTTGGTCCGCCGCAGTCTCGGCGCCACCGGCCCGGGGGAGGCGCGCTTGCAGAAATTTTTGCAGGGCGGCGCGTTCGGATTCGTCGAGCTGGCCGTCACCGTTCTGATCGAAACGTTTGATCAGATCCTCGCGAATGGCGCCGTTTTCCCCGAGACCACGCTCCTCGCCATATTTGCGGGCGGCGGCACGCTCATCGTCATCGAGCTGGCCATCATGGTTTTTGTCGAACATCGCGAGCATGCGCTCGCGAAACTGGACGGCATTGGTCGCAGCGGCCTGCGCGGCCTGACGATTCAGCTGCTCTTTGAGCAAGACCTCGTGGGCGGCGGCGGTTTCGTCGTCATCAAGTTTGCCGTCGTGGTTCAAATCGAAGCGCCGGAGAATGTCCTCGACGCGGCTGGCCTTCATGGCGGCCGGCGAACCAGCCGGTTTCATTTCGGCGGCCCGCAAGCCCACGGTGAGGAATAGCGTTGCCGAGACAACGAGGGGGGCTAGACCTAGGCGTTTCATGGGAAAGTCGATGAAGATTTTGCGGCGCGGACCGGCTGCGGGCATGACGCGCGCAGGGGATGGCGGTTACGCGCGCGACTGAAGGGCACCATGTATCAGGTCACATTTTCAGAGCAAGCCATGCATGAGCTGAACCAGCTCGACCAGCTGGCGCAACTCGCGGCCATCGAGCCGATCAGCAGCCTGCGCCCGGCGGATCTGGCGCATCCGCGTGAGCCGCTGGGGCATTTTCACCGCGGGGCGAAGTCATTTTTCCGGCTGCGCGCGGGTGACTGTCGCTTTTACTTCGAAGTGATTGGCGAAACCCTCCACGTAAATTACATCCTCCACAAAAACTCCCTAGAGGACTTCCTGCTGCGCAACAAACTGCCCGTGTCCGAGCAGCAGCTCGTCGAGCAGCACTCCAAGTTCTGGAAGTATCTCGAGAGCCTGACCAAACAATGAACTTCCGGCGACGCCACGACGACCGCTCCGCGCGCGAGGATCCTTATAACGTCACGCAGGCGAGCCGCATCTATTTTCTCCCGAACCTGATGACGGCGGGAAATCTCTTCTGCGGCTTCGCCGCGGTGATTCAGTGCATCCAAGCCCGGCTCGCGGAGACAACGGCGGCGGGCACCTACCTCAGCCAAACGCGCGAGGACCACTTTCGCATGGCGGTGTGGTTGATTTTTGGGGCCGCGTCCTTCGACGCGCTCGATGGGCGGCTGGCCCGCATGGGCGGGCGCGAGTCGTTGTTCGGGGCGGAGTTCGACTCGCTGGCGGACGTGATTTCATTCGGCTTCGCACCCGCGTTGATGGTGATCTACCTCATCATCGCACCCACGCAGGGCTACGAGGCGTTCCGCCAGCTGGGGTGGTTCCTTGGTTTCGTCTATCTGCTGTGCGGAGCGATCCGGCTGGCGCGGTTCAATGTGATCACCAACCCCCTGCTGCACGGCGACAAAAATGACAGCAACAAGGACTTTGTCGGCCTGCCGGTGCCGGCGGCGGCTTTCACGGTCGCCTCGCTCGTGCTTTTCCTCCTCAAGCTCGCGGAGAGCGACCGCTCGCTTCATCGCTGGGCGCTCGCGCTCCCTCCGCTGCTCGGGCTCATCGCGGTGTTGATGGTCAGCACCGTCCGCTATCCCAGCGGCAAGAACATCGACCTCCAGACCAAGACACGGCTGCTGCCCTTTGTGGGCTTTCTGATCTTCGCCGCGGGGTTGGCGATTTTCAAGGAAGTGGCGCTACTCGCCGCCGCGCTGGGTTACATTTTCTTCGGCCTGGTCCGGCATTGGCGCCGGCCGCGCAACCCGATCCAGCCCAAGCCGGTCCCGCCGCCAAATATCTTGTGAGCAAACTGCGCGCGACACCCCAATAACTCCGCCCTTGCGAATAACCGCCCACTTATCCGCCGCCTGCGCGAAGATCCTCACCGTTGAAAATACCGTTTTTTACTAGCGAAGAGCCACAGTTGCTGGTGTTGTTCGCCACCTATAATAATACTGATATAATTCCTAATTGAACTCCTATCCTTTTAGACTTTGTTAGTTTCTTGCCAGCGCCCGTCCGCCACTCCTTTTCATGAAATTCAAAATCAACCGCGATCACTTCGCCAACGGCCTCGCCCAGGTGCTCAACGTCGTCGGCTCCAAGGCCACGATGCCCATTCTGAGCAACGTCCTGATCGAAGCCGAGAAGGATCAAATTTCCCTCACCACCACCAACCTCGATCTAGGCATCCGTTGCAAAATCAAGGCGGAGGTCAAGGAAACCGGGTCCGTTACGCTACCCGTCAAGCGCCTCGCCGGGATTGTGCGCGAGTTGCCGAACGTCGACGTGACTTTTGATGGTTCGCCCAACCATCAGGTAAAACTCACCTCCGGTGGTTCGACTTTTCGCATCATGGGCATTGGCAAGGAGGATTTTCCGCCGTTGCCAGAGTTCGGCGATGAGAAAGCTTACGCGTTGGAGCAATCCGAATTGGCCACGATGCTCAAGAGCGTGGCCTACGCGCAATCCACCGATGAGACCCGCTATATTCTTAACGGCGTTTATTTCAGCTTTAAGGACGGCAAACTCGCGCTGGTCGCCACGGATGGACGCCGCCTCGCTATGATTGCCAAGGAGATGGAAGTGCCGGCGGCGAGCGCGGGCGCGATCATCCTTCCCGCCAAGACGGTGGGCGAACTCACCCGCCTCCTCGACAAGGGCGCCAAGGTTAAGATCAATTTCAACGAGCGCCGCGCCGCCTTCCAGATCGGCACCGACAAGGACACCAGCGGCCTCATCGACAGTGTCTACCTCTACTCCAAAGTCGTCGAAGGCAACTACCCGAATTATCAGCAGGTCATTCCGAAAGAGACGCATCAGCGCATCAAACTCGAACGCGAACTCTTCCAGCAGTGTGTTCATCGCGCCGCGCTGGTATGCTCGGAGAAAGCGAACTCGGTCAAAATCAAGCTGACGAGCAATCTCCTCGAAATCACGGCGCAGAGCCCGGACTTCGGCGAAGCCCATGAGTCAATGGCGATTGGTTACAGCGGCCCCGACCTTCAGGTCGCGTTCAACCCGCAGTTCATCCTTGATCCGCTCCGCGCTCTCGCGAAGGACGAAGTCTTTTTCGAGGTGAAGGACGAAGTCAGCCCCGGCGTGTTCAAGACCCTCGAAAGCTTCGTCTGCGTCATCATGCCTGTGCGGTTAAGCTGACCGATTTCTGCCGTGGCGGTTTTAGACCGCTGAGGTAATTTTGTTAGGACCACAGCGGTCACCCCACCGCCGCTGCCATGGAACCTCCCTATCTCATCCTTGCCGCGATTCTCCTGTCGCTGGTCCTGATGCAAATCAACCAGCGACTGGCCTCGCCCATCCTTTCGATCGCCGACCGCTGGCTGCGCTGGTTCGTCTTTGCGTTTGGCGCCGCGCAGATGTGCCGCGACTTCCAGCTCATCGAACGACCGTTCTGGGCCCTCGCCACGGCGTTTTTCCTTCTCTGGTTCCTGGGTGAGACGCTCTACAACTGGCTCGCCATTTCCGCCCTTAGCGTCAGTCCGCTGCCGCTGTTTCCCCGCTACGCCCTCAACGCCAGCGGCGAGGAATGGCCCGTGCAGCCCCGCCTGCTGAAAATCCGCGAATGGCTCCGGGCGCAGGGCTTTCGCCAGACCCAGGCGCTCAAGGCCGAAATTGGCGGCGGAATTTATCTGCGCGTTTCCGTCTATCAGGACGCGCCGGCCACGGTGCGGGTGCAGGTAACCTTTATTCCCCAGGGCAACGGCGCCATCGCCGTGTGCTTCGCGGTCGCCTCGGTCACCGCTGACGAATGCCGCTATCTCACCGACAACCTCTACATTCCGTTTGCCGGATTTTATCCGGAAAACTGGTTCGTGGAGCGCGCGCCGTGGCGCCGCTCGCTGCCGCGGCTCCTCGCCCGCCACCGGGCCCGCCTGTCCGCCGCCGGCGTGCAACCCGTGCCGTTCACGACGGAACCGCTCGCCGATCTCAATCAGGCCCAGCATGAGCTCGATGCCCTCAACACCGAGCTCGGTTTCCTTCATCCCCACGTCGAACGCGAGGACCTCGGCAAGATCACGCACGAAGGCCGCTACCGGGTATGGAAGGAAATCTGGATGCTGAACTACCTGGGCCGCGCAGCGCGGTATGAGTGAAAGTAGGGTGAGGTTTTAACCCCTCCCCGGGTGCGCGTGGCAACCCTCAATCTTTCTCCCAGCCTGGCTCGGGCGCGCCGGTCACGGCTACGAGGACGACGCTCTTCGGATCCCAAGGATCCGGGTGCATGAATTGATGCTCCTGAAAAAACCGTCGGAGCACCCGGTGCTGGCAAATCGGACAGCTTTCGTAATGGTCGATTTTAGTCGGCCGGTGTGGCAGGGTTCGCCTCGGTGGGGTCGTCTCAACCGAGTCGAGGTCGTCGAACTTGGATAACCCTTTGACAAACAGGCGCCGGATAGTGCCCGGCGATAAACTGCGGATGTAATCTGGCTCAAGAAGAGCAAGGAATGAGGTATTCATAACACCCCTATTCTCAGGGCTACCACGGCAGATGATGTAAGGACTACTCAGACGTCGGACAGTCGACGTCTGCCACAAAAGTCGACCAACGCCGTCCTATCCCCCGATATAACTCATCTCCACCTTCGCCCGCGCTTCACCCGCCGCGAGCAGGCCTGCCCGCTCGTCGCTGTAGCGGTCGAGCCGACCGCCCCAGACCCGGGCGAGGAAATTTTCCAGGCCCGCGGCATCGGCGCCCGAGCGCAGGCAACCGAGCACGTCCCAGCCGAGCGACGCAAAGAGGCAGGTGTAGAGTTTGCCGTCCGCGGAAAGCCGCGCGCGGTGACAGTCGCGGCAGAACGGCTCCGTGACCGAGCTGATCAGTCCGATCTCGCCGCGGCCGTCGCGGTAGCGATAACGTGCGGCGACTTCTCCCCGATACGCTGGCCCCGCCGCTTCGAGCGGCCAGACTGCGCCGATCCGCTCAACAAGTTCTCGCGCCGGCACCACGCCATCGACCGACCAGTGATTCGTGTTGCCCACGTCCATGAACTCGATGAACCGCAATGAATGCCCGCGAGCGCGGAAATATTCGCAGAGCGTTAGCACCTCGCCGTCGTTCACCCCGCGCTGCACCACGCAGTTGATCTTGATCGGAAACCCCAGTGCCGCCGCCGCGTCGATCCCGCGGAGCACACGGGTGACGCTGAACCCCAAGCCGTTGAGTTTTCCCGCCGTCGTATCGTCGAGCGAGTCGACCGACACGTTGAGCCGGTCGAGCCCGGCGGCGCGCAGCGCGGGTGCGAGTTTTTCGAGCAGCCAGCCATTGGTCGTCAGCGCGACTTCGGGCACGCCGACCTCCTGCTTCAGCGCGCGGATCAACTCGGGCACGTCGGCCCGCAGCAGGGGTTCACCACCGGTCAGTCGGACCTTCTCCACCCCGAGCGCGCGGAACGCGCGGACGATGCGCGTGAGTTCGCCAAGCGTCATGAGCTGGGGGTCGCGCAGAAACGCGTAGCCCGCGCCAAACACTTCCTTTGGCATGCAATAGGGGCAGCGGAAATTGCAGCGATCCGTCACGGAAATGCGCAGGTCGCGCAGCGGGCGGTTGAACTGGTCGTGAAGTTCGCTCATCGATGGGTCCGGAACAAAGCACAATCCCGCCCAAAAACAAAGCCCACCCCGATGCTTACACCCGCCGAGGCCGAAAAACTCATCCTCGCCCACCTCTCCCCGTTCCGGCGCGAGGACTGTCCGCTCACTAACGCCCACGGCCGAACCCTCTGCACCAACCTCTGCGCCGACCGTGATTTGCCGCCATTCGACCGTGTGATGCTGGACGGCTACGCACTGCGGGCCGCGTCGCTCGCGGTCGGCGGCAGGAAATTTCGCGTCGAGGGCACGCAGGCGGCGGGGATGAGACCGTTCAAACTGGGCGCAGCGGCGGATGCTTGTCTCGAAATCATGACGGGGGCCGTGCTGCCCGAGGGTGCGGACTGCATTGTGCCCTACGAGGAAACGGCGCGGGATGGCGCCATCGTAACCGTGGCTGACTCGGTGCCCAGCTTCACCGTGGGCCACGCGATCCACCGGCGTGGCAGCGATCATCGCGCGGGCGAGGTGCTGGTGTCCGTCGGCACGAAGCTCACTGGCCGCGAAATCGCCGTCGCCGCCGCCTGCGGCTGTGCCACTCTGACGGTGAGTCAGTTGCCCAAGATCGCGGTCATCGCCACCGGCGACGAACTTGTCGAGGTCGAGGCCAGCGTCGCTCCGCATCAAATCCGCCGCAGCAACGATCATGCGCTGCGCGCCGCGCTCGCGCTGGCGGGCTGGCCCCAGGTCGAGCGCTTTCACTTGCGCGATGTCCGCCATGAAATCGAACACCAGCTTTGGCACATCATCGCGGAATTTGAAGTCGTGCTCATCACCGGCGGCGTCTCGCAGGGCAAGTTCGACTACCTGCCCGCCGAACTCGACCGGCAGGGGGTGAAAAAGATTTTCCAAGGCGTGGCGCAGCGACCGGGCAAGCCGTTTTGGTTCGGGGTGAGCACCCGTGGCACGCCCGTTTTCGCGCTGCCGGGCAATCCGGTCTCAGCCTACACCTGCCTGCACCGTTACGTGCTGCCCGCGCTGGCGCACGCGAGTGGCCTTTCGCCCGTCGCACCGCGCCCAGTGGCGCTCGCGGTCCCGGTGACGTTCAAGCCGAAGCTCGCTTATTTGGTTCCGGTGAAGCTTACCAGCGGCCCGCGCGCCGAGCTGCTCGCGCTGCCGGATCCGACCAATACCTCGGGCGATTTCACCGGCCTCGTCGGCACCGATGGCTTCGTCGAGCTACCGGCGGAGCAGGTGGAGTTTCCCGCTGGCACGCTCGCGGCGTTTTGGCCGTGGACTTGACTTGCGTCAATTGTGCCACATTTATTGTGCCACATGAAAACCGCCACGATTCGCCAGGTGAAATATGATCTCCGTGGTGTGCTCGCGCTAGTCGAGGCCGGTGACAGCGTCGAAATCACCCGCCACGGCGAGCCGGTGGCCACGCTCTCGCCTCCCCGCAAGACGCGCCGCCGCCGTGCGGGCTTGCCGGATTTCGCTGCCAGGTTGAAGGAGGATTTCCCTGCGGGCCCGCTGCCCGGCCCGACGTTCGCCGAATTGATCCGCGCCGATCGCGACCGTTATTGAGCGCCTACGCCGACACCTCCTTTCTGCTCGCGCTCTACGCTCGCGAAGCCCACTCCGCGAAGGCGGCCGCATGGTTGACCGCGCGGACGCGGATTCGCTCGCTACCGCTCACGCCATTTGGCCGACTGGAACTGGACAATGCCGTCTACGGGAAAATCTTTCGCGGCGAGCTGGAGGCCGGCCAGGCCCAGCGCCTCTTTGCCCGCGTGGGCCACGACCTGAGCGAAGGCGTGCTGGTTCACTTCTCCCCGGGCACGGCCGCGCATTACCGGGAAGCGCGTCGACTGGCCGAGTTGCACACGGCCCGCCTCGGGTGTCGCACACTCGACATCCTGCATGTGGCGGCCGCCGTGTGCGCCGGCGCCCGCGACTTCCTTACGCTTGATCCACGGCAAGGTGCCCTGGCGCGGGCGGCGGGATTGCGTCTTGCGCCCTGATGGGTTTGCCTCGACGTCCATGTTTTCCCATCTCGATGTGCAGAACCGGCCGGCGATGGTCAACGTCGGCGACAAGCCCGTGACCAGGCGCACCGCGCACGCGGTCGCAATCGTTTCGTTCCCGCCCGAACTCGCGGCCCTGCTCCAGGGCGGTGAAATCACGACGAAGAAAGGTCCGATCTTTCACGCCGCCGTCCTCGCCGGCGTGATGGGCGCGAAAAAAACCAGCGAACTCATCCCGCTGTGCCATCCGCTCGCGCTCGACGACTGCCAGATCGAAATCAAACCTGATGCCGCCCGCGCCGAAATCGCGATCCACTGCCGCGTGCAAACACAAGCGAAGACCGGCGTCGAAATGGAGGCGCTGACCGGCGCGTCGATCGCGGCGCTCACGCTCTACGACATGGCCAAGGCGGTCTCGCAAGGGATCGTCATCCGGGAGGTGCGGTTGCTCGAAAAAACCGGCGGCAAGAGAGACTACCATGCGACCCCGTGATCCGATGAAGACCGTGTCCGTGCAATACTTCGCTATCCTGCGCGAGCAACGCGGGCTCACCGAGGAGAAAGTTTCGACCACGGCCGCTACCCTCGCCGCGCTTTACGACGAACTCCGCGCGCGCCACGGCTTCACGTTGCCCGGCGACCGGGTGCGTGCCGCGGTAAATGACGAGTTCGTTGCCGCCACTGCGCCGCTGAGCGATGGTGTCCGCGTGGTTTTCATACCGCCCGTGGCGGGCGGCTGACCGTCATGTTTCGCCTCGCCGCCGAGCCGCTCGATCCGGCCGCATTGCAACGGGCGTTGTCCGATGTGCGGGCCGGGGCGTGCGTGACGTTCGAGGGCTGGGTGCGCAATCGTAACGAGGGCCAACCGGTGACAGCGTTGGAATACGAAGCCTACGCGCCCCTCGCGGAAAAGGAGGGCGCCCGCATCCTCGCTGAGGCACAGGAAAAATTTGCGCTAATCGGCTCGGCCTGCGTTCACCGCACGGGCCAGCTGGGGCTCGGCGAGTTGGCGGTGTGGGTGGGAGTGACCGCGGAGCACCGCGGTGCGGCGTTCGACGCGTGCCGCTACATCATCGACGAGGCGAAGGCGCGGGTGCCGATTTGGAAGAAGGAGCATTATTCAAGCGGCGCAACCGCGTGGATCAATTGTGCGACGCGGGGCGGAGAGGTGGGAGACGCCGCCCAGCCGCCGGCATAAAAAAATGCCAAATTCCCGCCATGACGGGTTTCACCTCGTGTCTTTTCAGCGTTATGACATCGTTGGTGATTATGAAATTTCTCGCGGTCGCGGCTCCGCCGGCCACCACACTCGACAAGTTGAAGGCGATTCCGCTGGATTTCTGGCTGCGCTTTGGCCTCGCGGTGCTGGGGGTGATCGCGTTGGTGTTTTTTCTGCGGAAGATCGCGAAGATGAACAAAGTGGTGTTGGCCGTTATGGTCGCGGGGTCGGTGACGTTTGTCGGGCTCAACTGGGTCTATGAGCGTGAAGAGCCCCTGTGGGCGACGCCGGCCGTGAGTTTTCTCGCCGGTTTTTTCCCTAGCAAGGGTCCGCACGCCAAGCCGGTGGCCGCACCGCCGGCCGTGCCCGCCAAGAAGCGCTAATGCGGCTCAGTTGGGCGTGAGGTTTCTGTGTCACCGAGAAAAACAGGATGGTTTTCGCGACAATTAGGGGTAGAAGGGTCCCTCGATCATGGCCAAAACTCACTCTGACATCGGACTCATCGGCCTCGCCATGATGGGTCAGAACCTCGCGCTCAATATCGCCGACCACGGTTTCCGAATTTCGGTTTATAACCGCACGACGGAAAAGACCGACAAGTTCGTCGCGGAAAATCCTGCGACGCCCGGCGGCCTCATCGGCACCAAGACCCTTCAGGAGTTCGTCGCGTCGCTCGCGAAACCGCGCAAGATGATCATCCTCGTGCAGGCCGGCAAGGCCACCGACGCCGTCATCGACGGCCTGGTCCCGCTCCTCGAGGCCAATGACATCATCATCGACGGCGGCAACGCCCTCTGGACCGACACGATTCGCCGCGAAAAAGCACTGAAGGAAAAAGGTCTCCGTTTCATTGGTTCGGGGGTTTCCGGCGGCGAAGAAGGCGCGCGCTTTGGCCCGGCCCTGATGCCCGGCGGCGACCGCGCCGCCTATGCGGAACTCGCTCCGATCTGGAATGCCGTCGCCGCCAAGGTCGACGCGAAGACCGGCAGGCCCCTCACCGGCGCCACGCCCGGCCAGCCGGTAATTGGCGGCGTGCCCTGCGCCACTTACATCGGGGAAAACGGCGCCGGCCACTACGTGAAGATGGTGCACAACGGCATCGAGTATGGCGACATGCAGATGATCTGTGAGGCTTACTCCCTGATGCAGGGTCTCCTTGGCCTCAAAGCCGCGGAGATGGGCGCCATCTTCAGCGAGTGGAACGCCGGTGCGCTGGACAGTTTCCTCATCGAAATTACCGCCGACATCCTCAAGCAGAAGGATCCGCTGACGAAGAAAAAAGCGTTTGTGGATATCGTCCTCGACACCGCCGGCCAGAAAGGCACCGGTAAATGGACCTCGACCAACGCCCTCGACATGGGCGTGCCTGCGCCGACGATCGCGGAGTCGGTGTTTGCGCGGTGCATTTCCGCCATCAAGGAGGAGCGCGTCGCCGCCTCGAAGATTCTCAAGGGCCCGGGAAAAAAATACCGCGGCTCCAAAAAGGCGCTCATCCAAGCCATCCACGACGCGCTCTACTGCTCGAAAATCTGCTCCTACGCGCAGGGCTTCCAGCTCATGCGCACCGCGCAGAAGGAATACAACTGGACACTGAACTTCGGGGAGATCGCCCAGATCTGGCGTGGTGGCTGCATCATCCGCGCGGCGTTCCTGCAGAAGATCACCGAGGCCTATGCGCGCAATCCGAACCTCGCGAATCTGCTCCTCGATCCGTATTTCAACCAGACCGTGAAGAAGGCGCAGGAAAACTGGCGCAAGGTCGTCTCGCTCGCCGCCGAATGCGGCGTCGCCGCGCCGACGTTCAGCTCCGCACTCTCCTACTACGACAGCTACCGCTCGGCCCGGCTCCCGGCCAATCTGCTCCAGGCCCAGCGCGACTATTTCGGGGCGCACACCTACGAGCGCACCGACCACCCACGAGGCAAATTCTTCCACATCGACTGGCCGGAACCTTCCCGGCCACAGCTCGCAATGTGATTTAGCGTCGAGGGAAAAGCCTGTCGGTTCGGGAATAACTCCGGTTGGCACCTGCAACGCGGCTTTGACGGCGGGGGACTGGCCGTTACGCTGATTGCACCATGACCCCCATCGATCGCGAACTTGAGGCCGAGGCTGAGCGCCTCCTCCGCGCGCTCATGCACGTCGAATGCGATCCGCGTGGCCGCAAGTGGAACTACGAAACCTGCCGCGCCATCGCGCCGCTCACGCTCGAGATCAACCGGCTGAAAAAAGAGAAAGACGCCATCATCTTGACGCACTCCTACGTCGAGCCGGAGATCATCTACGGCGTCGGCGATTTCAAGGGCGACTCCTATTACCTCAGTCTCATGGCGAAGCAGGCGCGCGCGAAGATCATCGTGTTTGCCGGCGTCGTCTTCATGGCCGAGACGGCGAAAATTCTTTCGCCGGACGCCACGGTCATCGTGCCCGATCGCGGCTCCGGCTGCTCGCTCGCCGACTCCATCGACGGCGACGGCGTGCGAAAACTCAAAGCGCTCTACCCCGACGCGACGGTCGTTTGCTACATCAACAGCACGGCCGACGTTAAGGCCGAGAGCGATGTGTGCGTCACCTCGGGCAACGTCTACGACATCGTCGCTCACCTGCCGGCAGCGCGCGTTCTCTTTGTGCCCGACCGGCTCATGGCGGACAATGTCCGCAGCGAGCTGAAGCGCCGCGGTGTGGCCAAGGAAATAATTTCTTCCGACGGCACGTGTCTGGTGCACGACGAATTCACCGCGGAGCAGGTCGTCGCCGCGCGCGCGCAGTTTCCCGGGCTCAAGGTGGTCGCCCACCCCGAGTGCACCGCGGAGGTCGCGGCGCTCGCGGACTTCGTTGGCAGCACCGGTGCGATGATGAAATATGTGAAGACGACGAACGCGCCCTATTTTCTCATGCTGACCGAGTGCGGGCTCGTCGGTCGGCTCGAGGTGGAGGCGCCCGAGAAGAACTTCATCGGCGGTTGCCGCCTTTGTCCCTACATGAAACTCAACTCGCTCGAAAAAGTGCGCGACGCCCTCGCGGCCCCGCGGTCCGATCAAATCGTGACGCTCGACGAAAATCTCCGCCGGCGCGCCGCGCACTGCATCGAAAAGATGTTTGAGCTGACGCCCACCGCAACGTAGGGCGCGTGGCTTGCACGCGCCGCGGCGTCAGCAAGACTGACGCTCTGCCCCACCCATGAATATCACCCCCCGCACCGACCTCCTGATCGACCTCGCGCTAGACGAAGACGCGGGGCTGGGCGACGTCACGAGCCGCGCCATCTTCCCGCCAAGGCATACCTCGCGTGCGTTCATCGAGGCCGGCCACGAACTTGTCGTTTGTGGGCTGGAGGTCGCCGCCCGCGTTTTCGCCCGCGTCGATCCGGCGCTCAAGGTCACGTTTACCGCCCGTGACGGTGATCGAGTGAAAAAAGGGGCGGCGGTGCTCCGTGTCGCCGGCCCGACCGCCTCGTTGCTGACGGCTGAACGCACGGCCCTCAATTTTATCCAGCGGCTGTCGGGCATCGCCACCCTCACGCGGAGATTCTCCGTCGCGGCCGCCGGCACGGGGACGCGCATCGCCGACACGCGCAAGACCACGCCTGGCTATCGCGCGCTCGAAAAATATGCCGTGCGCTGTGGTGGTTGCTTCAACCACCGCTCCTCACTGGGCGAGCACGTGCTGATCAAGGATAACCACATCGCCGCCGCAGGCTCGCTCACGAAAGCCGTGAAACTCTGTCGCGCGGCGGCGGCGCATTCCGCGAAGATCGAAGTTGAGGCCAAGACCCTCGCTGAGGTCCGCGAAGCCATCCGCGCCGCGGCCGAGGTCATTCTGCTCGACAACATGACGCCGCAACAGATTCGCGCCGCCGTCGCGCTCATCGCCGGTGCCGCCCTAGTCGAAGTGTCCGGCGGCGTGCGCTTCGAGACGCTGCGCGACTTCGCGCTGCCCGGCGTGGATGTGATCAGCGTTGGCGCACTCACCCACTCCGCCCCGGCGGCAGACTTGAGCCTGACGATATTGCCGGCGCGCCGCTCAAAGTGAAAATCCTCCACACCGACTGCCTCGTGATCGGCGCGGGTCTCGCCGGCTCGGCGTATGCGCTGCATGCGGCGAAGGCCGGACTTGCCGTGGAGTTGCTTTCGCTCGAAGGCCCCCTCGTCGCCAACAGCGATTGGGCCCAGGGCGGCATCATTTACGACACGGCACCGGATTTCGCGCAACTCACGCGCGACATCGTCGCGGCCAGCGACGGCACGTCGAATCCTGCGGCGGTCGAGCAACTCGTCCGGGAAGGTCCGGCGGCGGTGAAAGAGCTGCTCCTTGACGAGCTGGGCATCGCTTTCGACCGCGACGCGACTGGCGGGCTGGAGTTTACCCGCGAGGGCGGGCACAGCGCGCGCCGCATCATTCACACGAAAGATACCACGGGGCATTCCATTCTCCAGACCGTCGCGCAGCGGGTCGATGCCACGCCGGGGCTCACGCGCCGCGCCGGCTGGGTCGCGGTCGATCTGCTCACCCTTTCGCATAGCAGCGAGAACATTGGCGACCACTACGCGCCGCTTACCTGCTTCGGTGCCTACGTGCTCAATACCGCGAGTGGCGAGGTCCACGCGGTCGTGGCGAAGAAGACCGTGCTGGCCACGGGCGGACTCGGGCAGATTTTCCTGCACTCGACCAACCAACCCGGCAGCGTCGGCCACGGGGTGGCGATGGCCTACCGCGTCGGCGCGCGCCTCATCGATCTGGAATACGTCCAGTTCCACCCGACCGTCTTCTTCAAGAAGAACGCGCCTCGCTTTCTCGTGACCGAAGCACTGCGCGGCGAAGGTGCCGTGCTCGTCAACGCCCGGGGCGGGCGGTTCATGGACCAGCTGGACCCGCGCGGCTCGCTCGCGCCGCGTGACATCGTCGCCCGCTCCATCCACCTGGAACTCGCCGCGAGCGGCGAGGCTTGCGCCTACCTGGATCTGGCGGCGATGAAGCCGGAGTTCATCCGCGATCGCTTTCCGACCATCGTGGCGCGCTGCGCCGAACACGGCGTCGATATTACGCGTGAGCCGATTCCCATCGTGCCGGCGGCCCATTTTTCATGCGGTGGCGTGCACGCTGATCTGGCGGGGCGCACGAACGTCCGGCACTTAAACGCCGTCGGCGAGACCGGCTGCACCGGCCTGCACGGAGCCAACCGGCTCGCCAGCACGTCGCTGCTCGAATGTCTCACGAGCGCGAAGTTCACCGCGCGGTCTGATGCGGCGGAGATCGCGGGCGGCAAATTTCACCTGCCGGAACCGCGGGCGTGGTTCGGCCCGGAGCGGGAGGCCGATGCGACGCTGATCCGTCAGGATTTACATCTGCTCCAGAGCACGATGTGGAACTACGCCGGCATCGTGCGCTCGCCGAAGCGACTCACGCGGGCACGGCGCATCTTGCTGGAGCTGCGTGAGGAGATTCAGAGTTTCTACCGCGGCTGCCGCGTCACCCGCGAACTCGTCGAGCTGCGCAACGCCGCGCAGACCGCGCTCCTTGTCGTCCACGCGGCGTCGCTCAATCCACGGAGCAAGGGCTGCCACTTCGTGGTTGAGGAGGAGTGAGTGCGGCACGGCGACAAGCGCCGGCCCTACCGGCGGATGCCAATGCCCCGCGAGAGTTTGACGATGCATCGTAGGCAGCCTGCTTGCAGGCGCTCAGAGCGTCCGCAAGCGGACGGCCTACCAAAAGCCAAATCTCTCGGCCGTTTATTGTGATTCAAAAAAGATCGAGCAGCAGCGAAGGCGCCACGCCGAACAGCACGATCAATCCCGCGGCGGCCATCAGCGTGAATCTAGCCAGGGTGGGCACGACGATGCGGCTGGCGTTTGCCGTAGGCGGCGCGACCAACGCCTGCTTCAGCACGATCAGATAGTAGTAGAGCGCCAGGGCGCTCAGCGCGATGGCAAGGAATGCGAGCCAGCCGGCCGGTCCGGCGAGTCCGCCGAGTTGCAGGGCAGCGGCGAAGACGGTGAATTTACCGAAGAAGCCGGCGAGCGGTGGAATACCCGCGAGCGACAGCATGAAAATTGCCAGGCATCCCGCCAGCAGGGGCGAGCGTCGGTGGAGGCCGGCGAGGTCGGTGATTTTCTGGCAGGAGCCCGTGCGCTCGACGACGGCGAGCACGCCGAAGGCCCCGACCGTTGCGAGCCCGTAGGTCGCCGCATAAAAGAAGAACGGCGCCGGGCCGGAGCGGCCCGCGGCAATCACGCCGAGCAGCAGCGCGCCAGCGTGGGCGATCGCCGAATAAGCGAGCAGCCGGCGGACGTTGGTCTGCGCGAGCGCAGCAAAATTTCCCAGCAACAGCGAGACCGCGGAGATGACCGCCACCGCCGGCAGCCAGCCGGGCGCGCCGTGGAGGGTCGACACGTTGCCGGCCGCGGCCCGTAGTCCCGGCCACAGCAGGCGGGCGAAGAGCGTAAAACCCGCGAGCTTCGAGGCCGAGGCAATGAAGGCGGCGGATGGCGTCGGTGCGCCCTCGTAGACGTCTGGCGCCCAGAGATGGAACGGCGCGGCGGCGGCCTTGAAGCCAAACGCGACCAACACCATCACCAGCGCGACGACGAGCAGCGGGCTTAACCCCTGGAGGGTGAGCTGGCGGGCGATTTCCAGCAGCTCGATCGAGCCAGTCAGGCCGTAGATCAAGCTGAATCCAAACAACAGGAACGCGGCCGCCATGCCGCCGAAAAGAAAATATTTCAACGCCGCCTCGGCCGATTCAGGCCGCGTTTTGTCAAACCCTGCGAGCACGTAGAGCGAGAGACTCGCAAGTTCGAGCGCGAGAAAAGCCAGCAGCAGTTGCTGCGCGGCTGCCATCAGCATGAAGCCAGTCGTCGCAAACAGGATGATCGCCACGTATTCGGCGGGATTGCGCGGCGTCCGCGCCGCGGTGGCGACGCCGAGAGTCAGCAAGGTGAGCGCGAGCACGCCGAGCCGCGTGGCCACCGCCAAGGGATCGAGAATCAGCACGCCGCCGAAGATCGGACCATGGGGGCCAAACCACACGTGGGCGCCAGCCGCGAGGACCGCGAGCGCGCCGATCCACAGGGCGAGATTCAGGCGTTCCCCAGACGTGTGGCGACGGAAGAGGGAGAGATCGAGTCCCAGCGCGACGAGCGCGCCGAAGAGCAGAGAGGTCTCGGGTCGCAGAGCCTGGAAGAGGCCGGTGTAGTCAGGACTCACGGCGTGCCTCCTCTTAGCGCGGCTTGGAAGAGTGGCGACTGGAGGGCCGGGTTGATCCATTGGAGCAACACGTCCGGTTTCAAGCCCACGTAAACGGTCGCCGCGATCAGGAGCATCGCGCCCGCGCGCTCGGCCCAGGTGATGGGCGGCAACGGATGGGCGGCAGCATCGGCGGGCAAAGAAGTCCGGTCACTGGAGCCAAAAAACGAAACCTGAATCACCCGCAGCGTAAACGCGGCCGCCACCAGCACGCCGACCGCGGCAAACGTGGCCCAGAGCGGAGAGGTCTTCCAGGTGCCGATCAAGATCGTGAGTTCCGCCGGAAAGCCACTGAAGCCCGGCAGGCCCATCGACGCGAGTCCGGCGAGCACGAACGTCAGCGCGGCGAAAGGCATCAGCCGGTGCAGCGGCAGCGCGCGCAGGTCGGCGAGTTTTCGGGTGTGCGTGCGTTCGTAGACCATGCGGCCGACGACGGCGAAGAGCAGGCCGGCGATCACGCCGTGCGAAAACATCTGGAGCACCGCGCCGCTCACGGCTTGGGCGTTGGCCACGGCGAGGCCAAGCAGCACGAAACCCATGTGACTCACGCTCGAGTAGCCGATCACGAATTTGAAATCGTCCTGCACGAGGGCAACCAGCCCGGCATAGATGATGCCGATGATGGCGAGCCACGCGATCACGGGTTGCCAGTATTCCAGTCCGACGGGGAAAAGTGGCATCGCCACGCGGAGACAGCCGTAGGCACCGAGTTTCATAACCACACCGGCGAGCAGCATGGACGCGGCGGTGGGGGCGGCGACGTGGCCGGTCGGAGCCCAGGTGTGAAACGGGAACAGGCCGGCCAGCACGGCGAAGCCGAGAAAGACGAGAGCGAACATGCCGAGCTGCTCGCCGCGGGTGAAGTGCGTGGCGGCGGTGGCGAGGTCGTGAAGCGCGAAACTGGGCGCGAAGCCGTGCGCGACACCGGCCGCATAGGCCCACAGCAAGCCAGCCAGGACGAGCGCACTGCCCGCGAAGGAGTAGAGCACCAGTTTCATCGCGCCGTATTCGCGGTTGGTGGAACCCCAGTTCGCGATGAGGAAATATTTTGGGACGATCGCGATCTCGTAGAAGACAAAAAGCGTAAACGCGTCCGCGCTGAGGAACACACCGTAGACTCCGCCGATGAGCGTGAGGAAGAGGGCGAAGAACTCGCCGGCGCGCTCCTCGATGTTCCAGGAAAATAAAATACCGGCGACCGCCGCGATCCCGGTGAGTAAGATCAACGTGAGACTGATGCCGTCGGCCGCGAGGTGGTAGCGGATGCCCAGGTCCGGAATCCACGGGAGGTTGATAAGGTTTTGGAGTCCGGGGCCCGGGACAAAATGGGCGGCAGCCGAGAGCGCTACGCCAAAACCGGTGAGGGCCGTGAGTAGCGCGACCACGCGAGCGGTCGCGGCCGAGCGCATCCCCGCCGCCAGGGCGAGCAGCGCGCCGACGAAGGATAGGTAGATCGTGCAGGGTAGCGCGTTCATGGCAGGACGAGGTGGCCGGCCCACGACGTGATGAGCGGGTTGAAGAGCCCCGTGAGCAAGTGTGGCAGGACGCCGAAGACGAACATCAGCACGACGAGGGGAACGAGCGCCGCCAGCTCGACGCCAGATACGTCGCGGAATTCACCGGTGGTTCCGCCTTGACGGGACGGCCCGTGGAAAACGCGTTGCCAGAACGTGAGCAGGAAAAACGCCGTCGCGAACAAACCGAGGCAGGCGACCGCCGCCGCGCTGGGGTCGAGGCCGAACACGCCGCGGAAAATCAGGAACTCGCCGACGAAGCCGTTGAGGCCTGGCAGGCCGAGCGAGGAGAACATCGCGATCCCGCATAGCCCGGCAAAAATCGGCGCGGCGGTGCGCACACCGCCAAAATCGTCAAGCCCGCGCCGGCCGCCGGCGCGTGACTCCAGAATGCCGATGCAAAAGAAAAGCGCCGCGGCGGACAAGCCGTGGTTGAACATCTGGAGCAGCGTGCCGCTGAGCGCGGCGGTGGCGGCCTCGCTGGAGAGACCGGGGCGGCCGGTCGCGGAGGAGACAGCGAAGAGCGCGAGGAGGCAGTAGCTGAGATGGTTGATCGACGAGTAGGCGACCATGCGCTTGAGGTCGGTCTGCTTCATGGCGGCGAACGCGCCGAGCACCACGCCGCCGAGCGCGAGCCAGAGCAGGCACGGCGTGGCCGCGTGCAATTGCGCGGGGAAAAGCGGCCAGAGAATCCGGAGAAAACCGTAGACACCCATTTTTGACATCACGCCGGTAAGAAACATCGACGCGCCGGTCGGCGCCTCGGCGTAGGCCGGTGGCAGCCAGGTGTGAAACGGGAAGAGCGGCACCTTCACGGCGAGACCGAGGAGCACTCCGAGAAAAATCGCGCGCGGACCCCAGCCGCCGAGGGCGGTGAGTTTTTGAGCGAGCGTGCCGTCGGCGCCGAGTTGGGCGAGTTGCGTGAAGTCGAGTGTGCCGGTGGCCGCAAAGATCGCGGCGAAACCGAGCAGCATGAACGCGCTGCCGCCGATGGTATAGACGACAAACTGGTAGGCCGCGCGAGTGGCGCCCGGACCGCCCCAAAGTTTGATGAGGAAATAGGCCGGCACGAGGCTGAGTTCCCAGAAGAGGAACCAGTGGAAGAAATCGAGCGCGAGGAAAACGCCGAGGGCGGCGCCTTGCAGCAGAAGGAAGAGAGCGCCGAACATCCGCGGGCAATGGTCGACGCGCCACGAGGCGAGCAGTGCGACCGGCGTCACGATGCCGGTGAGCAGCACGAGCAGGAGACTCATGCCATCGAGGCCGAGGTAGTAGTGGACGTTGAGCGCAGTGATCCAGTCGTGATGCTCGACGAATTGCGGGGTGGTGCGCGCGGGATCGAAGGCCCGGAGCACGACGAGACCGAGGGCCAGAGTCGAAAGGCTGAAGACGAGCGCCAGCACGCGGCTCATCGTGGCGCTCGCGCCGCAGAGCAAGGCGAGCACGGCGGCACCGGCCCACGGGGTGAAAACGAGCAGCGAGAGCAGGGGAAGCGACGAGTTCATCGGCCGCCTCCGAGCATGACGAGCAGCACGAGCACGACGAAACCGATGGCGACGGTGCGGAGATAGCCGTGGGTCCCGCCGGTTTGGGCGTGCGAGTAGGCTTGGCCGGTCTGGCGGAGTTTTTCGCTCGTGGCGTCGAAGCCGGCGTTGAGGCCACCCTCGTCAGCTTCCCGATTCACCGTGCCAGAAAATTCGCCGAGCAGCGCGAGGAAGTTGACCGCGCCGCCCCAGACCCAGTGGTCGAGAAAGTCGGCGAATGCGGCGAGAAAGGTGTTCAAACGGCCGAGGGTAGCGGCGTAGAGTTCGTCGAACTTCATCCGTGCCCCGAGAAAAGCGATGGTGGCGGGCGCCGCGGACGCGAGCGGATCGGGCGAAGTGTCTTTCGCGCGGGGCGTGCGCCAGTAGACCGCCCAGCCAGCGCCAAGGCCGAGCGCGACCAGCACGATGGAACCCAGCATGAGGCCGCTGCCGTCAAGGAGCGAGTGGCCGTGAACTTCCGTTTCACCGAGCAGGCGGGCTTGCAGCCAGGGGAAGGCGGGCGTGCCCAGAAAACCGAGCGCGATGGCGCAGACCGCGAGGAGCACGAGCGGCACGGTCATGACGGCGGAGTTTTCGTGCACGTGCTCGGCGGCGTGTGACCGGGCTTTTCCGAAAAATGTCTCGGCGACGAGGCGCGTCATGTAGAAGGCCGTGAGAACGACCGCGGCGAGTCCGGCAAAGAGCGGCAAATGCGAAACCTCCCACTCGTGCGCGGCGTGGAGGATGGCCTCCTTGCTCCAGAAACCGGAGAAGAGGAACGGCACCCCGGCGAGCGCCATCATGCCGATGGCGAAGGTGGCGAAAGTCACGCGCAGGGGTTGCGAGAGGCCGCCGAGTTTGCGGATGTCCTGCTCGTGGTGCGCGGCGTGGATGACCGAACCGGCGCCGAGAAAAAGCAGCGCCTTGAAGAACGCATGCGTGAGCAGGTGAAAAACTGCCGCGACCCACGAGCCAACGCCGAGCGCGAGCATCATGTAGCCGAGCTGCGAGACGGTGGAGAAGGCGAGGACGCGCTTGATGTCGTTTTGCGCGACGGCGATCAGCGCGCCCAGGAGCGCAGTGATGGCACCGATGAAGGCGACGACCGTGAGGGCATGGACGGGGACGCCCGCGAGCAATTGGTCGGCCGCCATCAGTGGGTAAACGCGCGCGATGAGGAACACGCCGGCCGCCACCATCGTGGCGGCGTGGATGAGCGCGGAGACGGGCGTCGGACCTTCCATGGCATCAGGCAGCCAGACGTGCAGTGGGAACTGGCCGGATTTTCCGGCCGCGCCACAGAAAATGAGAAGACCGATGGCGGTCGAGAGCGCGAGGCCGCAGAGAGTAGTTTGCGCGGCGAGGCCGCCCAGCGCCGTGGGTTCGAGGACACCCGCGCCGTTGTCGTAGAAGAGCAGCGAGCCGGTGGAATCGTAGAGCCAGAGAATGCCGAGGAGAAAACCCAGGTCGCCGATGCGCGTGACGATGAACGCTTTTTTCGCGGCGGCGGCGGCCTCGGGTTTGTGAAACCAGAAGCCAATGAGCAGATAGGACGCGAGGCCGACGAGTTCCCACGAGACGAAGAGGAGTAGCAGGCTGTTCGCGACGAGGATGCCGAGCATCGCGGCGGCGAAGAGGCTGAGGAAACAGAAGAACTGTTTGAAATTTGCGTCATCCTTCATGTAGCCGAGGCTAAAAATGAAGATCAGCGTGCTGACGAAGCTGACCATCACGCACATGAACGCCGTGAGCGGGTCGAGCAGCCAGCCGAGGCGGACGGCGCCGTCGCCGACGGCGAACCAAGTGAAATTGGCCGTGGCATGTGCGGCGGGATGGGCGAGAGCGGTGGCGAGTGCCCCGCACGAGAGCAGAAACGACAGCACCATCGCGCCGATGGCGGCGCCCGCGGCGGGCGTGCGGCCAGAGCGCGGCGTGAGCGCGCCAAGGGCGGCGGCGAGCAGCGGCAGCGCGGGGATAAGCCAGAGGTGTTGCGCCGAGAGCGTCATTTTCATCTCAGCCTTTGAGGCGATTGGCTTCCTGCAGCCGGATGTTTTTCTGGTGGCGGTAAATCGCGATCACCAGCGCGAGGCCGACGGCGGCTTCGGCGGCGGCGACGGCGATGGAAAAAATCACGAAGAGCACGCCCGTGCCCACGGCGGGCGCCGGACTGTAGCGCCAGAAGGCGATGAAGTTGAGATTCGCGGCGTTGAGCATGAGCTCGATGCCGAGCAGCACGAGGATGGCATTGCTCCGCGAGAGCGCGCCGACGAGGCCGATGCAGAACAGCGCACTCGAAAAGAGGAGGCAGACTTGCAGGGGGCTCACGGCGCATTCTCCTTGGAGTCAGCGCGGTCGGTCGCGGCGAGGACGACGGCGCCGAGCAGCGCCACGGTGAGAATCACGCCGACGACGAGCAACGCCGCGGCGTGCGGCCCCATGAGCTGCGCACCGAGCTGGCGGACACTGATGGTGGGTGTCGCCGTGGGCGCGACCGCCAGCGGCGTGGCGAAAATGGCGCGGGCGAGCACGACGGCGACAGTGGCGCCGACGAGCAGCGCGGACAGCGCGCGGCCGAGCGAGGCCGGCTCAACCGCGAGATCCTGACGGGAGCGCCGGGTGAGGAGCACGGCAAACAGCACGACCATCGAGATCGCACCGACGTAGACGAGCACCTGCGCGAAGGCGACGAACTCGGCGCCGGCCCAGAGATAAAACGCGGCGAGACCGAACCAGCTGGCGATGAGGAGCAGCGCGCTGTGAATGAGATTGCGCAACGCCATCGCCACGGCCGCGGACGCAAGAGTGAGGACGGCGATGAAGGCGAGCGCAGCGTTCATGACGGAGCGTAGCGGTAAACGCGCGGAGCGACCCCGGCGCTGAGTTTGCGACCCATCAAGACAAAGGGACCGACGATGAGCACGAGACTGACGGCCCAGCGGATGAGTTGCAGCGCGCCGGTCCAGTGGGAGGTGAGCGACCAGAAGGCGGCGTTACCGAGATTGATCAGCGCGAGCGGGACGAGGAATTTCCACGCGAACCGCGTGAGCTGGTCCATCCGCAGGCGGGGAAACGTCGCGCGGATCCAGATGAAGCCGAGGAGCAGCACGATGAGTTTCGCCCCGAACCACGCGTAGGAAGGAATCCATTCCAAGAATGGCAGCGGCGCCCGCCAGCCCCCGAGGAAGAGCGTGATGGCCATGCCGCTGAGCGCGATCATGCCAAAATATTCCGCCATGAAGAAGAGCGCGTATTTGAAGCCGCTGTATTCGGTGAGGTGCCCGGCGATGAGTTCGCTCTCAGCCTCCGGGAGATCAAACGGCGAACGGTTCGACTCGGCGAGCGCGGCGACGATGAAGATGACAAAGCCCGCGAAGCCCCACGGGGTGAACACATACCAGTGCGGGAGAAAACCAAATTTCCAACCGGCCTGCGCGGTGACAATCTCCGTGGTGGAGAGCGAGCCGGCGACCAACACAACAGGCACCCAGGCGAGTAGGAGCGGGAGTTCGTAGCTGATAAGCTGCGCCAGCGCGCGCATGGCAGCGAGGAGCGAGTATTTGTTGTGGCTCGCCCAACCGGCCATGAAGACGGCGAGTTCGGTCGCGGCGCCCGCGGCAAAGAAGTAGAGCACGCCGGCGTCGAGTTCGACCGGGACGAGATGCCGGCCGAACGGGATGACGGCAAAGGTGATGATCGAAAACGCGAGCAGCACGACTGGCGCGAGGAAGTGCAGCACCTGATCGGCGTCGCGCGGGACGATGTCCTCCTTGGTGAGGGACTTCACGCCGTCGGCGAAGGGCTGCGCGAGGCCAAAAAACTTGATCTTGATAAACGGTAGCGGAGTGCGGTTGGGGCCGGGGCGATTCTGGACGCGGCCGAGGATTTTTCTTTCGGCGAGCGTGAGAAACGCGAACAACGTGCCGAAGACGGCGAGGATGACGCCGATGGCGATGAGACTGTTGACGAGCCAGCGCCAGGGCTCGGGCAGAAAGCCGGTGGCAGCGTCGCGCAGAAGTTGCGGCGCGCGTTCGAGGAACGGTTCGGTCGCCGCGATGGCGCTCATGCGGCGGGTGGCGTCTTCGGGGCCTCCGCGCTGGGCGCGGCGGGCGGTTTGGCCGTTGCGGCCAGAGCCGCGGGTGCCGGTTTTGGTGCCGCCGCGAGGGCGGCTTTGGCGGCCGCGGCGGCCTTCGCCTTTTCCTCAGCGGCTTTGCGCTCGGCGGCGAGGCGGCCATCGACCTCGGCGGCATCGGTCGGATGGATCTCGTGGAAATAGCTGTTGGGTTTGGCGAGCGCGTGCTTGTCGAGCATCAAGCCGGTGAAACGGTCGGTCGTCGCGATTTCGAAATCCTGATCCATCTTGATCGCATCGAACGGGCAGACCTCGACGCAAATCTGGCAGCTCATGCAGACCGACACGTCGATGTCGAAGACGGCGGGGAAGAGTTGGAGTTTGCCGGTCGCGTCGGGCTTCTTGTCCTTGCTCTTCTCAATGAAGATGCACTGCGGCGGGCACTCTTTCTCGCAAATCTGGCACGCGACGCAGCGGAGCGTGCCCATCGGGTCCGTGGCGTTTTCGGAGACGAGGAAAGGGAAGTTGCGGTAGGCCTCGGGGAGCTTGGTTTTGACCTCGGGGTATTCGGTTGTGGTCAGCCGCGCGGGATCGTGGAACGAGCCCACGAAATTTTTCGCGGTAACGCCGAGGCCTTGAAGTAGTCCTGATCCGAGCATGACTAGATTTCCGATGGGTGATGGCGGACTGCCGATGGAGGACGAGGAATCACGCGGCAGGTTGGGAGGGTAAGTTTCATTCGCTGTGGGTCCGATACCCCGAAGCTTGCTTCGGCTTGGTTGGACGGACGGGTTTAAGCGCGAATTGCATTATGGTCGGATGAGTTTGCGGCGGTCTTGTCAAATGCCCCGGGGCTTGCCCCGGGGATTTTTACTTCAATCGGCCATGGGAAATTGGCATTCGGCAATTTCTCAGCGGTCGACCTCGCCGAGGACGATGTCGACGGAGCCGAGAATGATCACGGCATCGGCGACGGTTTGGCCGAGGCACATGTCCTCGAGGATCGTGAGGTTGATGAACGATGGCGGACGGATGCGGTAGCGGTAGGGATTGGGGCTGCCGTCGCTGATGAGAAAGAAACCGATCTCGCCCTTCGGACCCTCGATTCGGCCGTAGGCTTCGCCGGCTTTGGGGCGGAAGCCGCGGAGTTTCGCCTTCGGGTCCATGATCGGGCCGGCCGGAATGCCGGCAAGCGCCTGCGAGAGGATTTTGATCGACTCGCGCATTTCGAGGACGCGGATCATGTAGCGGTCGTAGACATCGCCGTGGTCGCCCAGCGGCACACGGAAATCGAAACGCGGGTAGACGCCGTAGCCGTCCACCTTGCGCAGGTCGTAGTTTACGCCGGTCGCGCGGAGCATCGGACCGGTGACGCCGGCGCTGATCGCGAGCGCGGGCGAGAGCCGGCCGACGCCCTGTGTGCGGGCCATGATGATTTCGTTACCCGTGAGCAACGTCTCAAACTCGTCGAGAAACGCCCCGTAGCCGTCGGTGAGTTTTTTCGCGCCGTCGAGCCAGTCGGCGGACGGATCGACGCGGCAGCCGCCGAAGCGCTGGTAGTTGCACATCATCCGTGAGCCACTGAGCGATTCGAAGAGGTCGAGGATTTTTTCGCGCTCGCGGAAGGCATACATCAGGGGAGTGCCGCTGCATCCGCAGTCCTGCATGAGGAAGCCGGCCAGGCAGGTGTGATTCAGGAGGCGCGTGAGCTCGGCGAGGATCACCCGCACATATTCGGCGCGTTCGGGCACGGGCTGGCCGGCGAGTTTTTCGACGGCGAGGGCGTAGGCCCAGTTGTTCGTCATCGACGACAGGTAATCGAGCCGGTCGGTGTAGGGCATCGACCCGAGATAAGAGGTGTTCTCACCGAGTTTTTCGTGATTGCGGTGCAGATAACCGAACACCGGTTTGAGCTTCACGATGGTCTCGCCGTCGAGCGTAACGATCATCCGAAACACGCCGTGCGTGGAGGGATGATGCGGCCCCATCGAGACCTCGAGGAGATCGCCGTGAAATTCATCGTGCACCGCACGGACGTGCGAGCCGCCCGGCGAGCCCAGTGAGGAGAGATCCGAAACGCTCATGGTTTGGCTCCTTCCGCTGCGGGCACCGCGGCCACCGAAGGCGCGGGGTAGTGCGCCTTGGCTTTCTCCAACACCGCGCCGTGCGGCGTGGGCTCCCACTCGTAATCATCGGGCTCGACGTAGTCGCGGCGCATCGGGTGGTCTTTGAAAGCGTCCCACATCAAAATGCGGCGCAGGTCGGGATGCCCCTCGAAAACGACGCCGTAGAGATCAAACACTTCACGCTCCTGAAACTCACACGCGCGCCACACGGGCGTGAGCGAGGGGACGGTGCTCTGATCTGTGCGATTGCCGGTGCGCAGTCGGAGCACCACCGGTCCGTGGCGCAGCGCGATCGAGTAGAGATGGTAGACAACCTCCAAGCAGCCGGGCTGGATGCGCTTGGTCTTTAGCTCCACGACCTTGGCTGGGCCGCCGGCCGGATCGGGGACGGTGGATTTTGTCGTCTCGATGATTTCCTTTTCCGGCCAGTCGATACCGGTGACATTGGAGCACTGGTCGAGCTTCAGGTTGGCGTCGTCGCGCAGAAATTCGGCGATGGCGCGTGCGTGGGCCGCACCGAGGAGCAGCGAGTGCTGCGCGGCCACGCCGGGATTCGTGACGACAGAAATCTCCGCGCCGGGAAACTGGGCGAGCAGGCGGTCGCGAATCTGTTCGGCGGACTCCATGGTGCTTCAGGCCTTTTCGGATCGAACGAGGGTCGGAGCGGTCCAGACTTCCGGGTTCGCGGGCGGCTCAAGGTCGTGCTCGCCGAATTCGGGCACCGGGCAGTCGCACTTAAGGTCGGCCCGCAGGTGGCGCGGCGCGTCGGGACCGGAAATCTTAAACCCTTGAATTTTCTTCTGCAGCTCCAGGAGACCATGGAGGAGCGCTTCGGGCCGCGGCGGGCAGCCGGGGATATAGATGTCGACCGGGATGAAACGATCGATGCCTTTGAGGACGTTATAGCCCTGCTTGAACGGACCGCCGGAAATCGCGCAGGCGCCCATCGCGATGCAATATTTGGGCTCAGGCATCTGGTTCCAGAGGCGGATGACCTGCGGAGCCATTTTTTTCGTGACCGTGCCGGAGACAATCAGCAGGTCCGCCTGGCGCGGCGAGGGGCGAAACACCTCTGAGCCGAAACGCGCAATATCGAAGCGCGCCATGGAGGCGGCGATCATCTCGATCGCGCAGCAGGCGAGGCCGAAATTAAGTGGCCAGACCGAGTGACTGTTACCCCAGGTGTAGAGCTCTTGCAGGCTCGTAAGCAAAATGCCCTGGCGGCGGAGCTCATCGCGCTCGGCATCGGTGACGGCAGGCGGGGGCGGGGTGGACGCGGTGACTTGGTCGCTCATGCGGCTTATTTCCACTCCAGATGACCGCGGTGCCAAGCCCACACGAGGCCCTCGGCGAGCAGCAAGATGAAGACGAGCATGGCGACGAGTGCGCCGGCCGGCAGCGTCGTAAAAGTGACGGCGAAGGGGAGGAGAAACAGCACCTCGACGTCAAAAATCAGAAACAGAATCGCATAGAGATAATAATGCGCCTTAAACTGAATCCACGAGTCACCGGTGGGGGCGACGCCGCATTCATAAACGTCGTTCTTGGTGGCGCTGGGTTTTGGTGGCTGGAAGAAGCGGAACCACAGTTGCGCCACCGCCAGCAACAGCAGCGGAAACGCGATCGCCACCAAGGCAAAGAGGGCAAGAAACGCGTAAGGATGGGCGCTGGGAAGAGTCACGCTCCTAGGATTACAATAAACGACGGCGCGTTACTCAATGTTTCTTGGCGGAAGTAGCGCATTATTTGTTGCGCATGCTTTGTGGGCGACTGGTCCGGGCGCCGGCTGATCCCGGCGTGGTCGATCCCTGCCATGGAACGCCGGGTTCAGCCCGCGCGGGCGCGCGCCTGGTGCAGAATCTCCAGCAGCGTGGCGAAGTCCTCATCGCGGGTGCGGCTTTCGATGCGGTGGTCAAATTTCGCCGCTTCACGCAGCTCGCGCTCGGCCGTCCTCATGCGGCCGGCGATCTCGGCCTCATCGTCGCGGGCCCGTCCGCGCATCCGGGCAACCAGGCGCTCGTGATCCACCACGATAAACACCGTCGTCATCCGGCGGGCGAGCAGCGGGCTCGCCGCGGCGGCGCGGCGAAAACTCTCCACGCCCTGCACATCGAGGCTGATCACGAGGCTCTGGCCGCGGGCCAGTGGCTCGAGCACACTCGAGGCGAGCGTGCCGTAGCGGCGCTGACCATGGACCCACGCCCATTCGAGGAATTCGCCCGCGGCGATCTTCTGGTCGAACTGCCCGGGGGTGAGAAAATGGTAGTGCACGCCGTCGACCTCGTCCGTCCGCGAGGCCCGCGTGGTCGTCGTGACCACCCGGGCGAAATCGGGCACCTCGTGCACGAGCCGGTCGCACAGGGTGCTCTTGCCGGAGCCGGCGGGGCCGGCAATGACGAGGAGGACAGGGGTGGCGGGCGCGGGCATCGCGGCGATTCTCAGTAGGTGAAAGCCACGAGCGCCAGCAGCAGGCCGTAGCCCGTCAGCGCGCCCCCGACGGCGCGCCCCCGGCCAGGCCGGGCAAAGAGCCAGCTGTTAAAATCCCGCAGGCGCCAGGGCTGGGCGCCGAGCCAGATGGCCAGCGCGATCGCCAGATAAACCAGACCGACCATGAGTAGCCGTTGCCGAGGCTCCTCCAGGTAGGCGGCCATGAGCAGCGGCCAGGCGCCGACGAGCGCGAGCACACACCCGCCGCGCACGGCGAGGAAATCAGGCACACATTTGAACGACAGCACCGCAATGGCGGCAAAGGCGATGAAGAGCAGCGTGCGGTAATCGCCGAAATCCGCGGGCGAGAGATGCCAGATGAGGTGGAGAAACCACGCCGCGCCCGCGCCAAAGAAAACATACGCCGCCCGCGTCGAGCGCGGGAACGCCTTCAGCACGGCGACAAAGCCGGAATGGTTGAGTAGCAGCGGCACGCCGAGCGCGAGGAGCAGCAGGCCGGGAAGGAGAGTGGCGAGGGAAAGCGACATCAGAAAAACTGAGAGTTGGGAGTTGAGGGTTGAGTGTCGAGTCGCGGATGCAGGTGGCGTGTTGTTCGCAATTTTCCGCGCTCAACCAGCCACTCCCGTGAGCACCAACTCCCCATAAAGCGTGCTTACGCTCGCCCGGTCGACTTTCAGCGGCACCAGCGAGCCGACGAGGCGTGCATCGGCGGCGAACACACACACGCGGTTGCCGCGGGTGCGGCCGGTAAAGAGCCGGCCGGTCTTGTCCGGGCCCTCGACGAGGACTTCCTCGACGGTGCCGAGCAGCAGCGCATTGCGACGCTTGGAATTCTTTTGCAGCACCTCAAGCAGGATTTGGTTGCGGTGCTCCTTGACCTCGTCGGGGACCTGATCCGCCAGCGTCGCGGCGGGTGTGCCGGTGCGAATCGAATATTTGAAGATAAAGGCCATGTCGTAATTGCAGGTTTCGAAGAGTTCGCGCGTCTGTTGAAAATCCTCTTCGGTCTCGCCGGGGAAGCCGACGATCACGTCCGTCGAAAAATACATGTCCGGCTGCGCAGCGCGCAGGGCGTCGACGATCTCCCGGTAACGCTCCCGCGTGTAAGGGCGGTTCATCGCACGAAGAATGCGGTTGCTGCCGGACTGCATCGGCAGGTGGACGTAGCCACAAAGCTTCGGGAGCCGCGCGTAGGCGGCCACGAGATCGTCTTTGAACCCGCGGGGATGCGGCGAGGTGAAGCGGATGCGCTCGAGGCCGTCGATGGCGTGGATGCGATCGAGCAACTGCACAAATGGCGTGACGCCGTCCGTGTGCGCGTAGTCGCGGCGACCATAGCTCGTGACGATCTGGCCGAGGAGCGTGATTTCGCGCACGCCGCGCTCCGCGAGCGCACGGCACTCGGCGACGATCTCGTCCATCGGTCGCGAGCGTTCGTCGCCGCGCGTCTTTGGGACGATGCAGAACGAGCATTCCATGTTGCAGCCCTGCTGGATGGAAACAAACGCGCTGACCTGCTTCTCCTCCAGCACGTGCTCGCGAATGGTGTTTTGCGAGCCGGCTTCCTCGCCGATGTCCACGATGGTCTCCGCCATCGGCGCGCCGGCCTCGCGCGCGGCGCGGAGGTTGTCGAGATAGCCCGGCACCTGGTGAAATTTTTGCGTGCCGATGATCAAATCGACGTCGGGTAGTTGATCAAGCAGCGCGGCGCCGCGGTTCTGCGCCATGCAACCGAGGATGCCGAGGACGAAGTCCGGCTGCTTCTTTTTGCGCGCGGAGAGATTTTCAGCCTTGCCGATGGCCTTTTGCTCGGCGGCGTCGCGCACGCTGCAGGTGTTGAGCAGGAGGACATCACAGTCGTGCTCGTTCGCGACGATGCGATAGCCGCGGGCGCGCAACATCGCCGCGACAGCCTCGCTGTCGCGCTCGTTCATCTGACACCCATAGGTTTTGATGTGCACGCGGTTCATCTAGAGCGAGGTGTCTAACTACCCTGCCCTTCCGCCCGGTCAACGTGGATTCCCCTCAACAGTCTCGCCTCGGTGCGGCGAAGGGCACAGGTTTCGCCGGTCGATGCTGTCATGAAACCCCGCGCGCGTTGGATTCTCGTTCTGGCCGGCTGTGCCCTCACCGCGGGTGCACAGACACCGCCGGCCGCGCCAGCGACGCCGCCAGCGAATGCGGATGAACTCTTCAAGCTTGGCCAGCAACTCTTCGACCAGCTCGCTCCGGCGGAAATCAAGGCGCAGTTCGAATTTCCCTCGAAGGAACAGTGGGACGCGTTCGCCGTCCGCCTCCAGCATGCGCTGGAAAACGACTCGCTCGCGGAACTCGCCGCGTTCGAACCCGAAGCGCGCGCCGCGCTCACCGCGCTTCGCACGCTGTCCGGCTACGAATACTACGCCGACTGGCTGGAGCAACGCCTGGATGAAATCGAAGTGGCGCAGCAACTCACAGTCGGCGCACCTCGACCGAAAATTCCCCCACTGCCAGCACAGCCTGTCCCCGGTCCTGCCGGCCGCCCACCGCACTACGATCTCTGGCGCGCGCGGGTGAGCGCACGACCGTTGCCCGCCCGCGCGGCGGCGCTCATGCCCCGGCTGCGTGCGGCATTCACGGCCGAGGGCGTGCCGCCCGAGCTGGCGTGGCTGGCCGAGGCGGAGTCCTCGCTCAATCCCGCGGCCCGCAGCCCCGTCGGGGCGAAGGGGCTTTTTCAGTTCATGCCCGCCACGGCCGAGTCGCTCGGACTCAGCACGCTGCTCCCCGACGAGCGCACCGACCCCGAAAAATCCGCCCGCGCGGCCGCACGCCACCTGCGTGCGCTCCACGGAAGATTCGGCGATTGGCCGCTCGCCCTCGCCGCCTACAACGCCGGGGAGGGCCGCGTGAGCCGCGCCCTGACCGCGCGGCGCGCCCGTGATTTCGCTGGCGTCGCCGACGCGCTGCCCGCCGAAACGCGCATGTATGTGCCGAAGGTCTGCGCCCTGGTGGCGTATCGCACCGGGGTGCTGCCCGAGAAAATCCCACCGCCGCGGGCGGGCGGGCACCTCTCGCGATAGGATTTCTGGTCGCCAGCGCCGCGCGCGGCGCTTTGCTCGGAGGCATGGGATTTTTTGATCGTCTCGCTGGAAAGAAACTCACACCACCCGCCACTCCGGCTGCCACGCCGCAGGCTGAGGTCGCCGCGGCGACCGCCGCCGCGGGCGGCGTGCTGCCCCGTCTCACGCTGGCGCGGGAAAAGCTCGACGCCAAAGACCTGCCCGCCGCGCTCTCGATTTACGAAGAAGTGCTCGCGGCGTCCGGCGACCGCGCCGATGTGCTCGTCACGATCTCCGGCGACCTTGGCTCCAGTGGCCACGTGGGTGAAATTATCGAGCTGATCGCGCCGCGCTACGACGCCGATCTGCACGGCCCGGCCACCGGCCTCAACCTGCTCCAGGCCTACCTCGCCACGCGCAACGCCGACGCCGCGCAGCATGTGCTCGATATTCTCTTCGGCCTCAACCGCCCCGAGCTCGAAGAGCGGCTCCACGGGTTTTCCAACGCGATTGCCGAGCTCATCCACGATCGCCATTCGCCACTCGATCCGGGCGCGACCTCCAATATTCCCGTCGTGCCGAAGATCGGCCTCATCACCATTAGTAAACCGATCTGGTTCTACGGTCTCGAGCCACTCGCCGCGCAACTGCTTCCGCCCAAGGAGGGACGGCTGCGTCGGATCGCGTTCGTGCAACTCGCTCTCCCTGGTTACGCCGAGATCAGCGCGGCCATGCAGAAGCCAGAGGACGAATTAGGCCGGCTCACCCGCGGCCTGCCGCTCTGGCTGGCAGAGACGTTTTATTTTTCGGCGGCCTACGCGCCCGTGGCCGCCGTCGGCATCATGAAGCGACCCGGCGGGGACGATCATTACGCGCTCTTCGCGTCCGAGTGGACGACCGAAAATCTGCAGCAGTTGATCGACGCCAACGAGGGCGGCTTCGACTATATCGTCACCGGCGCCCTGCGCGCGATGGCGGGCGACTACGAGGTGCTGCTGCGGCTGTGGGAGGTGAAAAAATTTCGCGAGCGCAAGACTTTCTCTGCGCGCTGGACGCCCGCCACGGCCGACGCCGCCCTGGCCCAACTGCAAGGCGAGGTCCGCGCTTTTATGGAGTGGTCGCCAGCGAGCGCCGCCCTGGCCTACTCGCCGCCCGTGCAACCCAGCACCTGGCTCGGCACGCTTGGGGCGTCGCTCAGTCTTTTTCTCGCAGAAAAAACCATTTTGCCAAAAACGCAGCTCGCGGCGCCGGCCGAGTCACTCGCGCACGCTGCGCACCGCGCCGCCACCAGCGAAATGGCGGCGCTGGCATTTCTGACGATGAACGCGCGGGCGGCAAAGCTCATCGATTCACCCGCGCCAGTTGGAGTCGCACTCGCGGCCTCGCCGTTGGTGACGCAGGCCCGTCAGGCCCTCGGCCTCTAGGCGGCCAGGTTTCGCGCCTCATGCACCTGCCGACTTTCGACCTGCGCATCCGTGCGACCAAGCCGCTGGTGGCGCCGGCGGTGTTGGAGGATGAATGGCCGCTCTCCGATGTTGGCGCGTCCCTCATCGCCGGGGCGCGGCGCGAGATCGCCGGCGTGCTGAGCGGCGCCGACGATCGATTGCTCGTCGTGGTGGGGCCCTGCTCGATCCACGATCCGGCGGTCGCCCTCGAATACGCGCAGCTCCTCGCGCCCATCGCCCGGCGCTATGCGCCCGACCTGCTGGTGGTGATGCGCGTTTATTTTGAGAAGCCGCGCACCGTTGTCGGCTGGAAGGGGTTGATCAATGATCCTGGTCTCGACGGCAGTTTTCAAATCAACCACGGCCTCCGGCTCGCGCGGCAGCTCATGCTCGAAATCGTCGCGTTGGGTTTGTCGGTCGGAACGGAGTTTCTCGACACCACGCTCGGCCAATATTACGCGGACCTGGTCGCGTGGGGTGCGATTGGCGCGCGGACGGTCGAGAGCCAGGTGCACCGTGAGCTTGCGTCCGGCCTCTCAATGCCGGTGGGTTTTAAGAACCGCACCGACGGCGATGTGCAAGTGGCGGTCGACGCCATTCGCACGGCGCGCCACCCGCACTGGTTTCCTTCGCTGACGCGCGATGGCGCGCCCGCGATCATGGGCACCGCGGGCAACGAGCACACGCACCTCGTGCTGCGCGGCGGCACGCGCGGACCGAATTTTGCCGGGGAACACATCCGCGCCGCGGCGGAGTTACTGGGAAAAAACGAGCTTCCGCCGCACCTGATGGTCGATTGTTCGCACGCGAACAGCGGCCGGGACCCCGCGCGCCAGCTCATTGTCGCCGCCGATCTTTGCGCGCAACTCGCCGCCGGTGAGCGCGCTCTCGCCGCCGTGATGATCGAGAGCAATCTGCTGGGTGGCACCCAGGATTATCAGACCCGCCCGCTGGTCCACGGTCGGAGCATCACCGATGCGTGCCTCGCGTGGGAGCAGACGCTTCCCGTGCTGGACCAATTCGCCGCAGCGGTGCGGGTGCGGCGCAAAAAGTAGGGCGGACCATTTCATATTTGCTGACTCAGGGTGCGCGCACGGGAACGGCGCGTTCGGGATAACGCGCCCTACCCTACTGCGAGCTGTCCACAACCGGCCGCAATATCGATTCCGCGTCGCTGGCGCACAGTGCTCGGTAGACCAAACTCGTCGGCCAGAATCCGCTGGAAGATTCGCGCCGCCTCGCTGCGGGTGGGCGCACCAGCGTAGCCCGCGGTCGGGTTGAGCGGAATGAGGTTCACCTGCGCCGGCAGCCCGTGGAGCAGCCGGCCGACCTCGCGCGCCTGCCCGGGCGAATCGTTTTTCCCCTCAATGAGCGTCCACTCGTAGAAAATCCGTCGACCGGTTTCCGTGCTGTAGGTGCGGCATGCGGCCATGAGCTCGTCGAGTGGCCATTTTTTGGCGACCGGCACGAGCGCCACGCGCTCGGCCTGCGTGGCCGCGTGCAGCGAGACCGCGAGGCTGAGCGGGCGTTTTTCCTGGGCCAGCCGCAGGATGCCGGGCACGACGCCGACCGTGCTGACCGTGATCCGTTCGCCCGCGAGCGCGAGACCGTTGGGATCGCGCAGGATGTCGATGGCGTGCATCACGGCGTCGTAATTGTGCAACGGCTCGCCCATGCCCATCAGCACGACGTTTCTGAGTCGCGCAGAAGTGTCACCCAATCGGTGACACTTTCCGGCGGGCGATTTTGGGCGGAGGGCGCGGGCGACGTGGACGGCTTGGGCGACGATCTCGCCGGGCGTGAGGTGCCGCGTGTAACCCATCTGGCCGGTGGCGCAAAAAACGCAGCCCATCGCGCAGCCGACCTGGCTGGAAACGCACGCGGTCACACGACCAGTGAAGCGCATGAGCACGGTCTCGATTTTTTCCTGGTCGGTGAGCGTGAGAAGATATTTCCGCGTGAAACCGTCCCGCGAATCCGTTTCGAGTGCCGTCGGCAGCACGCCGATTTGGGTTTCGCTCACGAGCCTTGCCCGCACCTTCGCCGGTAGGTCTGGCATCGCGGCGAACGAATCGGCGAGTTCAAGGTAGAGATAATTCCAGAGTCGCTCCGTGTGAAACGGGCTGAAGCCCCAGCGCACGAACCGCTGCCGCAGCTCCTCGCGCGTGAGGTCGTAGAGATTGAGCTGAGACGGCATCGGTGGCCGCGGCTCAAAAGAACGTGTAGTATTTTCCGTTCGCGAGCCGCGAGATGAGCAGCGCGAGCTCCAGCGCGTGGTAGTCGCCCCACATGGAGGACTCGCCGTTGGGCACCTTCTGACCTTTCGCGATGTGGTCCCAGCCGTTCGGACGGTGATACACACTGTGCAAAATCAGGCCCTGATGTTTTTTGTCGGTCGCGAGATAGGGTTCGGCGAAGAGCGTGTCGGCGATAGTGAGGCCCGCCTGGAAATATTTTTTCCCGGCGGCCTTTTCGCCGTGCGCGGCAAGGTAATTCCCGAGACGGAGAAACCCCTGCGCGGCGATGGCGGCGGCGGAGCTGTCGACGGGCTCGTGCGCGTTGAAGGGATCGGCGTTCTTCGTCGTGAAATTGCCGAGCTGATGGGTCTGCAGGGCGCAGCTGTCCCAGTAAGGCACGCCGTCTTTCGCCGAGTAGCCGTCGATGTAGTAGTCGCTCGTGGCCCGCGCGGTGGCGAGGAAGAGATCGGTCACGGCGCGGCGACCGCCGACGGCGTCGAGGGCCGAACCTTTCACGGTGTCGAGGAACTCGAGCTGCTCGGCGTAGCCGCAGATGAGCCACGCGGCGCCGCGCGTCCAGGTCGTGAAGGGCGAGTAGCCCTGCTGGGAACTCGGGCAGCGGAACTGGCCGTCGTTGCGGTTAAAGACCGACTCGTGCGCCACGCGGCCGCGCACGTCGTAGCGGTCGCGGCCGGCGCCGAAAAAGACGTTAAAGCGGGCGGTGGTGGCGGCGTGCTCGATGGCCCGGTGGAGGAGATTGGTCGGCTTGTCGCCCTCGCCCATCAGCGCGTGGCCGAGTTGGTGCGCGACGACGAGCGAGCGCATCGAGCGAATGGTGTCGGCGAAGAGCGACTGCGGGCCGTTGAAGGAGTAGACGTAGCCGCCCGGCACGACGCCGGCGGCGCCCGCCACCGGCGACCACGGGGCACGGTAGGCCGTCGGGGCATAGCGCGCGGCTTGGACGGCGCCGGAGGCCTTGAGCGCGAGCTCCGTGAAATTGAGTTCGTCCTGATGGAAGGGAATTTTGCCCTCGAGCATCAGGCGGCGGAGATTGCCGTAGGTGGAGACGTTGTTGAAGCCGTGATCGTGCACGCCGGTGTGCGAGACGTGCGAGGCCATGAGCTTCACGGTCTTCGCGCGGCCGAGTTTCAGCATCGCGGAGTCGCCCGTGGCGTCGAAGTGCAGGAAGGCCATGCCGAACTGGAAACCTTGCGTCCACTCGGTCCAGCCGCGCGAGGTGTAGCGGCCCTTTACGGTGAAGACCGGTGTGCCCTGTGCGGGATCCCACGCGGCGTCGACGGCGCGAATCTTCTGGCCGGCGAGTTCGAAGACGCGGGTGGTTTTCTTCTGGAGCTTGGCCGGAGTCAGGGCGGCGTTAATTTTCATGGAGAGGGGGTGGGCACGTTGCCGCTCCGCGCGTGGTGAAACAAGGGCGAAAGAGAAGCGGGACCAAGGACGAGGGACCAAAAGACCCGGTAGTTTGCTGCCGCCGATCGATGCCTTGGTCTTTTTGTCTCTTGGCCTTTCGCTCTCGCAGGCTTCTACTCTCAGCCATGCCCGCGCTCGTGGAAAACTTCCTGAAGGCCTTTATCCCACTCTTTGTGGCGATCGATCCGATCGGGCTCGCCGCGGTCTTTCTCGGGCTCGGCCAGGGTGTGCCGGTGGTCACACGCAAGAAAATCGCCAACCAGGCGGCGTGGACGGGCGGCGCGGTGGCGCTGCTGTTTCTGTTTCTCGGGCAGACGATCTTTGCCGCGCTGGGGATTTCCCCGAGTGATTTTCAAATCGCGGGCGGGCTCATCCTGTTTATCCTCGCCGCGCGCGACCTCGTCCAGTCCGCCGCGGAGGAGCCGGCGAAACTCGCCGACGATTTTGGCGTCGTGCCGCTGGGGATGCCGCTGATCGCGGGGCCGGCGTCGATCACGACGCTCATTCTTCTCGCGCAGACGCTCGGCGTGGCGGTGACCTTCGCCGCGCTCGTCGTGAATCTCGTGATCGTGGTGCTCGCCTTCGCCTACAGCGAACGGCTCGGCCGGCTCATTGGGGCGACGGGCATGCGGGCGATTTCGAAAATCGTCTCGATGCTGCTCGCCGCGATCGCGGTAAATATGATCCGGCAGGGGTTGAAGTAGCGCGGTGCTTTAGCCCGCGTTGTAGGGCTGCCGCTTGTCGGCAGGCCGCGGCCCGGCGACGAGCGCCGGCCCTACAAACTGAACGCGGGCGGAAGTCTCGCGCTACCCGGCGAAGCTCGTCAGCACGTCCGCGTAGATTTTGGCGCTCGCGAGGAGCTCCTTCACCTTCGCGGCCTCGTCCACGGCGTGCTCCTTGCGTCCCCCGGGGCCGTAACCGGCGGTGGGAATCTTCAGGACGCTGGCGAAAAAATGCATGTCGTTGAAACCGGTCGAGACGTTGAACGCGGTTTTTTCCCGGCGCACGCGCGTGACGCTCGCGGCCACCGCGCCGAAGAACGGGTGTGTCGGGGCGGTGAAGCAGGCGAAGTTCTCCGAGATCTTTCGCACGGTGATCTTGCAGCCGGGGATTTCGCGTGCGGCACTGGCCAGGAAGGAGCGGAGCTCCCGCTCGGCGGCGGCGTGGGACTCGATGGCGAGCACGCGGCGGTCAATGGTGAAGCTGGCTTGCGCGGGCACAGTGTTGACCTTCGCGCCCTCCCCGCAGGCGAAAACGCCGCCGACGTTGAGCGTCGGCCGAGCGATGCGGCCGTCGGGCGTGCGCCACGCGCGGTGGGCGAGGGCGCGCTGATGGCTTTGGAGCGCGAGCACGAGCGCGGACATTTTTTCCAACGCGTTCACGCCTAAATCCGGCCGGGAGCCGTGCGCGGCGCGGCCGTGGACCGTGACCTCGAGCCAGACGACGCCGTTGTGGCCGCAGCAGACGTGGTTGAGTTCGCCGCCCTCCATCACGATGGCGAAGTCAGGGCGGATGGGCGCGTGCTGCACGAGCCAGCCGGTGCCGAGCGCGGAATCGGTTTCCTCGTCGGCGGTGAAGGACACCTCGACGTTCATGCGCGGTGCGGTGCCGGTCGCGTGCAAGGCGTGCAGCGCGGTGAGCAGGCTGGCGATCGAGCCCTTCATGTCGGCGGTGCCGCGGCCGTAAATCCAGCCGCCGTCGACCGCGCCGCTGAACGGGCTGCCGTGCCGCCAGCGGCCGGAAACGGGGACAACGTCGTAGTGCGCGTTGAAGTGAATGGTTTTTTTTGCGCCGGGCGCGGGTAGTTTGCCCAGGACATTGAAGCGGGGAAACGCGCGCTGCTCGGGCGGCAGGGATTTTTTTAGGAGGGCGCGCGGGACCGTGAAGCGCTGCGCCCGCAGGCCGAGGGCGGCAAGTTCCCGGGTGAGCCACGCGGTGATCGCGGGATAATTTTCGCCGGGTGGGTTGACGGTCGAGATACCCACGAGGTGCCGGAGTCGGCCGAGCAGCGCGGCGGGGTGGCGGTCGATGAAGGCGGCAGGCGTCATACGGAAGCGATTAGTATCGCGGAAACGGCGCCGGAACGGAAGCGCGGAAAGCAGCGGATTCCGCGCTTTCGGCGGGCACCTTTCCGTGATTACCTTGGGCGATGAACGCGGAGGCCCAGCAACTCATCGCCGCCCTCGGGCTGGTGCGACTGCCACACGAGGGCGGGTGGTTTCGCCAGTCATGGCGGACGGCGGCGGGATCGGCGATTTGGTTTTTGCTGACACCGGAAGATTTTTCGGCGCTGCACCGCCTGCGGACGGATGAGCTCTGGCATTTTTATGCCGGCGATCCGGTCGAGCATGTTCAGCTCGACCCGCGCACGAGTGCGGAGAGGGTGACCGTGCTCGGACCGGAGGTGCTGGCGGGACAAAGTCCGCAACTCGCCGTGGCTGGCGGAGTGTGGCAGGGCGCGCGCGTCTGGCCGGGCGGCGGGCGCGGCCCGGCCACCGCGCCCAGGGCAGGTTGGGCGCTGCTTGGCTGCACGATGGCCCCGGCTTGGGCGGAGGCAGAGTTTGAGCTGGGCGCGAGGAGCGAATTGCTGAGGACCTTTCCCGCGCAAGCGGCGAGGGTGGCGGCGTTGACGAGATGACTTTTGACAGCCGGCGGGGTTGGGGCTCACTCTGACCATCCGCATGACCCTGGCCGACCTCAGAAAAGAATACTCGCTCGCCGGCCTCGCCGAAAAAGATCTGGCGCGCGATCCGTTCCGCCAGTTTGAGAAATGGTTTCAGGAGGCCGAGGCCGCGAAGATTCCCGAGCCCAACGCCATGACGCTGGCCACCGCCACGCGGGATGGCCGGCCGTCAGCGCGCACGGTGTTGCTCAAGGGGGTCGATGGGCGGGGCTTCGTTTTTTACTCGAACTACGAGAGCCGCAAGGGCCGCGAGCTCGAGGCCAACGCGCAGGCCACCCTGCTCTTTCCCTGGGTCGCACTCGAGCGGCAGGTCATCATCGAGGGCGCCGTCACGCGGGTGGCCCGCGAGGAGAGCGAGGCGTATTTTCACACGCGGCCGCAGGCCAGCCAGCTCGGGGCGTGGGCTTCGGCGCAGAGCACCATCGTGGCAGGCCGCGGCGTGTTGGAGGCGGCGATGAAGGCGCTCGAAAAAAAATACGCCGGGCAGGTGGTGCCGCTGCCGCCGCACTGGGGTGGCTGGCGGTTGACGCCCGAGACGGTGGAATTCTGGCAGGGCCGGCGCAGCCGGCTGCATGACCGACTGCGGTATCGCCGGGGCAAAGACGGGTGGTCGGTCGAGCGTCTCGCCCCATGAGCGCCTTGCGCCAGCCCCGTCGCTTCGCGCGGTCCGCGCCCAAGGGCGTGCCGGTGGGACTGCTCGCCGCGGCCCTGCGCGGGCAGAGCGAGGGCGTGTTTATCGCGGACCGGCGGCGCCCCGGGGTCAACGGACTGAAGATCGTTTTCGTCAACGATAGTTTTTGCACGATGACCGGCCACAGCGCCCGGGACCTCGTGGGTTGCGCCCACGGCGTGCTCCACGACGAACGCGCTGATGTCCGGCGCCTGCGCCGATGGCTGCCGAAGGCGCGGCCGGGCGAGCCGCTGACGGGTGAGGGTTTTTTGCGGTGCGCCGATGGCAGCGCCATCAGCGCGATGTGGAGTTTCGATCCGTTATGCGACGCGCGCGGGCGCGTCACGCATATCGTGGCCACCTACCGCGACCAAACCGAAAAGCGCCGCCTGCTGGAGGCACTGGTCCACGCCCAGCGGCTCGATGCGGTGGGCCGGCTCGCCGGCGGCGTGGCGCACGATTTCAACAACCTCATCTCCGTCATCAACGGTTACTGCGAGATGCTCGCCGCGCACGTCACCGCCAATCCGCAGGCGCTGCGCGAGGTTTCTGAAATCCACAACGCCGGCCGCCGGGCCGCCGCACTCACCCAACAGCTGCTCGCCTTCAGCCGCCGCCAGCCGCTGAACGCCCGGGTGCTCAACCTCAATGAGCTCGTGCGCGCCAACGTCGAGATTCTCCAACGCCTCCTCGGCGAGGCCGGCCGGCTCGAACTGGAGCTTGGCGACCGCCTCGCCAACGTGCGCACCGATGAAGCCCAGTTTCAGCAAGTGTTGCTCAACTTGGTGATCAACGCCCGCGATGCACTGCGTGATCGGGGCCGGGTGGTCATCGCCACGGCGAACCGCGAGATCAAGGCGGGCCTCAACCGCCGCATCACTGACACCCCGCCCGGCCGCTATGTCGCCATCAGTGTGATCGACAGCGGCACCGGCATGACCGCGGAGACCCAGAAACATCTCTTCGAGCCGTTTTTCACGACCAAGCCCGAGGGCAAGGGCACCGGCCTCGGTCTCGCCCTCGTCTATGGCGTCGTGCAGCAGAGCGGCGGCTTCATCTCCGTGAAAAGTTCGCTGCTCGTGGGCTCGACCTTCGAGATTCTGCTGCCGGTCGTGCGCGAGGCGGTCGAGCTGCCACCGCCGCTGCTCGCCGCGATGCCGACGACCCGCGGCAGTGAAACCGTGCTGCTGGTGGAGGATGACGAGGTGGTGCTCAAGATGGTCGCGGGCATCCTCACCGCCGACGGCTATCGCGTGGTGGCCGCCAAATCGCCCGCCGCCGCGCAGCGCGAAGCACGCGGGCTCGCGCGACCCGCGCAACTGCTCATCGCCAACCTCGCCGGGGACGGCGAAAAACTTGCCCGCCGGCTCCTCGGCGCGCGAGCTGATCTCCGTGTGCTTTGCACCAGCGACCACGAATTTACCCCGCCGGTGGCCTGGCTGCCGCCGACGCATCAGGCGAGTCTCGCCAAACCCTACGCGTTGAGCGAGCTGCTCAAGGCCGCGCGGCGGTTGCTCGACGCGTGAGCGCGCCGGCGGAGGGTTGGCGGGATTTGCGCGCATGAAGATTTTTCTCACCGGCGCCTCCGGCCTCGTCGGCTCCGCTTTTGCCCGGGCGGCGGCGCGGCGCGGCCATGCAACGACCGGCGTGGTGGGCGGCTACGCGGGCGAGCTGGTGGGCGTGGCAAAAAAACTCGCGCTCGACCTGACCGACGAGACGGCGACGGCGGCCGCGGTGCTCGAGGCCTTTCCCGACGCCATCGTCAACTGCGCGGCGATCTCCGCGCCCGAAGCCTGCGACACGGATCCGGCCCGCGCGCAGACGCTCAACGTCACGCTGCCCGCCGTCCTCGCGCGGCTGGCGCATCACCTGAGCGCGCGCTTCGTGCATTTATCGTCGGAGCAAGTTTTCGACGGCGCGCGCCCCACGCCCTATGCGGCGGGCGATCCACCCTCCCCCATCAATCTTTACGGTCGCCAGAAACTGGAAAGTGAGCGCGCGGTCCACGCCGCGGCACCGGAGTTTGCGGTCACGCTCCGCGCCCCGCTGCTGATGGGCGACAGCCCGGGCGGCCGACGGAGTCTGCACGAGCGGCTGCTCGCCGACTGGGCGGCGGGCAAAACCGCGAGGCTCTACACGGATGAATTCCGCCAGCCGTGCGCCGCGGAGAATCTCGCCGAGGTGATGGTCGAACTATGCGAGCGGAGCGATGTGCGCGGGGTGTTTCACTGGGCGGGGGCCGAGTTGCTCTCGCGGCACGCACTCGGGCGGCGCCTTCGCGATTACTTCAAGCTCTCCGAAAAACAGGCGCCCATCACCGCTGTCGCGCGGGCCGATACGCCCGAGGCCGCGAAGAAACGCCAGCCGTGCCTCGCGCTCGACCTCGCGCCACTCGCGGGAAAGTTAAAGACGCGGCCGCAGACGATCGCGGAGCAGCTGGAGGGGCTGAAGGTGCCGTCGCCGGTGCGCGAATGGTATTTTTCGGTTTGAACAGAAGGCAAGGGAGAGCATGGAGACCGGCGGAGGAGAATTGGCTTTCTCCGTTTCCTCCGTTTCCTCCTGTAAAATGAATTTAGAAATCCTACCCGTGCGCACTGGCGGCGCCGCGGAAAACATGGCGACCGACTTCCTGCTGCTCCAGCGCTACCCGCGCGCCGAGGCGGCGCGGTTTCGGCACTATGAATGGCGTGGGCCGGCGTTTACCTTCGGCTATTCGCAGAAACTCTTATTGGTGCAGGCCCAACTGCCAACGGGCGATCACTTCGACCTCTGCCGGCGGGCGACGGGCGGAGGCGTGGTCGATCACGGTGAAGACTGGACTTACGCGCTCGTGATTCCGCGCGGACATCCGCTGGAGGAATTGCGGGCGACGCAAAGCTACCGCGAGATTCACGAAGCGCTTGCGACGGCGCTGCGGGTGCAAGGCGTGGCCGCGGTGACCAAGCAGACGAAGGACGAGGCGGCAGAGGGTATCGAAGGAGTGTGCTTTCAACGCGCGGAAATCTACGACGTCGTCCACGAGCGCACCGGTGAAAAAATCGCGGGCGCGGCACAGAAGCGAAACAAGCGAGGGCTGCTGTTTCAGGGCTCGATTTGGCGGCCGGCGTGCGGCTCGGCGATCGACTGGGAAAAATTTCACGATCAGTTCGTCGCCCAACTGGCCGCGGCGCTCGGCGCGGAAGCGGAGCCAACGCCGTGGCCGGATATCGCCGAGGACGAACTCAGCGCGCTCGTGGAGCAATACTCGTCGCCGGAGTGGAACGAGTGTCGGTAAACTGAGGCGGCGGCTTCCAGCCGCAGAATCACCGGCTGGAAGCCGGAGCCACGGCGCACAATGAACTCGCCCTGGCGCTGCGCTGCCAGGAAGATGCCGCCATTCCCCCTGCGCGTGTCCGCTTCCACTAACAAGGCCGTCTTCCTCTCCTACGCGTCGCAAGATGCGGTGACAGCGCTCCGTGTTTGCGAGGCACTGCGCGCGGCGAGCATCGAGGTCTGGTTCGACCAGAGCGAGCTGCGGGGTGGCGATGTGTGGGACCAGAAAATCAAGAAGTAGATCCGCGAGTGCGCGCTGTTTCTGCCGTTAATCTCGGCCAACACCAATGCGCGCGCCGAGGGCTACTTCCGGCTCGAGTGGAAACTGGCGGTCGATCGCTCCCACCTCATGGCCGATGACGCGCCGTTCATCGTGCCGGCCGTGATCGATGACGTGCCCGACGCCACGGCCCGGGTGCCGGACAAATTTCGCGAGGTGCAGTGGACGCGCCTGCGGTCCGACGACGCGTCGGCGGCGTTCGCGGCGCGGATGCTGGCTCTCTTGACGGGAGCAGCGGAACCGAAACAAACCAAGACGCACGACACTCCGTCCAAACCGTCGACCGCTGAAACGAAAACCAAGCCGACCGTCATCGTCGAACCCGCGCCAACTTTGGACTGGCGCCCGGCGCCGGATGTCTCGGTTCCCGGCACGAAGTGGATGCTCGAACGGAAGCTGGGCGAAGGCGGCTTCGGCGAGGTGTGGCTCGGCCGCCATCAGACGATGAAGGAGCATCGCGTGTTCAAGTTCTGTTTTCGTGAGGACCACGTGCGCTCGCTGAAACGCGAGCTGACGCTTTTCCGCGTGCTCAAGGAGCGCGTGGGCGGCCACCCGAACATCGTGCGGTTGCTCGACGTCCATTTCGACGAGCCGCCCTTCTACGTGGAGATGGACTACGTCGAGGGCCAGAGCCTGAAGGTCTGGTGCGAACAACAGGGCGGCGTGGAAAAAATCCCGCTCGCCGCGCGCCTCGAAATCGTCGCGCAGATCGCCGACGCCCTGCACGCCGCGCACACCGCCGGCGTGATCCACCGCGATGTGAAGCCGGGTAACATTTTGATCGCGCAGTCCGCGACGCCTCACGCGCAACCGACCGCCAAGCTCAGCGACTTTGGCATCGGGCAAGTGACTTCCGAGGACGCGCTCAGCGGTGTGACGAAGAGCGGCTTCACGCAGTCCATCGTGGTGGATTCATCGTCGGCGCGCTCGGGCACGCAGTTGTATATGGCGCCGGAGTTGGCCGCCGGAGTGCCGGCATCCGTGCGCTCCGACCTGTATTCGCTGGGCGTGGTGCTGTTTCAACTCGTGGTCGGCGACATGCATCGGCCGCTGACGACCGATTGGTCGCAGTCGGTCGACGATCCGATGTTGCGCGAGGATTTGACGCGGTGCTTCGCGAGCCGGTCCGAGGAACGTTTTGCGAGCGCCGATCTGCTGGCGCAAAGCCTGCGCGCGTTTGAGTCGCGGCGCGCCGCTTTCGCCACGGAGCAGGCTGCGGCGGCGGCCCGACAGCGGGCGGCACAACGGTGGAGGATTTTCCGCACGGCTGCCGTCGCCGTCGTCGTGGTCGGTTTGGGCGCGAGCTTGATCTGGTTTCTCCAGCGCAACTCGAAACTCCGCTGGGCGCGGCAGCAGGCGTTGCCCGAGATCAGCCGGCTCCTCCAAGCGAATGAAATCTCCGCCGCGTTTGCGCTGGCGATCGAAGCCGAAAAATATCTGCCCGACGATCCGGCCCTGACGAATCTCTGGCAGCGACTCGCGGCCAAAGCCTCCGTCGAGACGACGCCGGCTGGCGCGGACGTTTACACCAAGGAGTATCGGAAACCGAATTCCGAATGGCGGCGCCTCGGGAAGTCGCCGTTGAAGGACATCCGTGTGTCGAGAGTTTTCTACCGATGGCAGATTCGCAAGGAGGGCTATGAAACGCTTGAGCAGGCAGTGGGCGTGGGGGCTGCACTCAAGTTTTCCCTCGACCCGACCGGCGCGATCCCGCCGGGCATGGTGCGCGTGCAGGGGACCACCACGAGCGCGACGTTTACTGGACTGCCATCCGTGCAACTGGACGATTACTCCATCGACCGGCACGAAGTCACCAACCGCCAGTTCAAGGAGTTCGTCGACCGTGGCGGCTACGCCAACGCCGATTACTGGAAGCAGTCTTTCGTCAAGCAGGGCAAAACACTCACACGGGCGGAGGCGATGGCCGAGTTCCGCGACCTGACGGGCCAACCTGGACCGGCGAAGTGGAAGAACGGGACGTTTCCCGATGGCGAAGCTGACCACCCCGTGACCGGGATTAGTTGGTTCGAGGCGGCGGCCTATGCCGAGTTCGCAGGGAAGAGGCTTCCTTCCATCTACCATTGGCGCTCGGCATCGCTCATCGCGGCGGTCGAATCGATCGTGCCCCTCAGCAATTTCGCCGGCAAGGGTCTCGCCCGCGTTGGCAGTTACCAGGGCATGAGCGCTTGCGGCGCATTCGACATGGCCGGCAACGCGAAGGAGTGGTGCTGGAACGAAGCCGGTCCGGAAACGCGCTACATTTTGGGCGGCGCGTGGCGCGAACCCGACTACATGTTTACGCAAGCGGATGCGCTGTCGCCGTTCGACCGTTCCGCCGTAAACGGATTTCGCTGCATAAAGCTGCTCACCGCCGGCGCGCTGCCCACGAACGTTGACGACGCGCTCGTGCCCGTTTTGCGCAATTTCGCGAACGAACAGCCCGTGAGCGACGAGGCTTTCCGAATCTTTCGCAGTCTCTACTCCTACGACAAGACCGCACTGGATCCACGCGTCGAAACGTCGGACGACTCCGAAAACAGATGGCGCAAAGAGAGAATCTCCTTCAATGCCGCCTACGGTAATGAGCGCATGGCGGCGATTGTGTTCCTGCCCAAGAAATCCCCGTCACCCTGCCAAGTCGTCATTTATTTCCCTGGGACCAGCGCCCGCCAACAACCGTCGAGCGAAAGACTGGCCGGCAACGCCATGGATACGGTTAACCTCGTGGTCGGAAGTGGCCGGGCCTTCATTCGCTGTGGGTCCGATACCCCGAAGCTTGCTTCGGCTTGGTTGGACGGACGGGTTTAAGCGCGAATTGCATTATGGTCGGATGAGTTTGCGGCGGTCTTGTCAAATGCCCCGGGGCTTGCCCCGGGGATTTTTACTTATCCTATTTACAAGGGCACCCACGAACGCGGCGGCGATTTGCGAGGCGTCTCATTCGTCACCCTCGGATCGGGCGCCTACCGCGACTATTTCGTCCAGCTTTCGAAGGATTTGAGCCGCACCATCGACTATGTCGAAACGCGTCAGGATCTTCAGGCCGATCAGCTGGCTTATATGGGCTACAGCTGGGGGGCGGTGATGGGCTCAGTGCTTCCGGCGCTCGAGCGCCGCATCAAGGTGAACGTGCTCATGATTGGTGGACTGGTCATGGACACGAGGTTTCCGGAGTCAGACCAAATCAACTTTGCACCGCGAATCACGATACCGACCCTGATGCTGAACGGACGTTACGACTTCAGATTCCCGCTAGAAACGTCGCAACGGCCCATGTTCCGTCTGCTCGGCGCCAAAGACAAGGACCACGTGCTGTTCGAGACCGGCCACGCGTTAGCTGCGGACCAAATCTCCAAGCCTGTCCTCGATTGGTTGGACAAGTATCTCGGGCCGGTGAAGTGAAAGGGCACCGCTGGTTGAGTTCGTAGCACCGGCTTCAGCCGGAATCCGAAACACTGTCGCCAAGACATTCCGGCTGAAGCCGGCGCTACGAACTCGGGCTGGCTTTGACTCGCGGCGCGCGGGGGTCCAACGTCGCCGGTCTATGAAACTCCTTCGCGCACTGGTTGCGTTCACGCTCTCGCTTGCAGCGGCGTTTGCCGCTGAGAAACGTCCGCTTGCTCCGCAAGATCTCTGGGCCATCAAGCGGGTCGGCAGCCCGGCCGTCTCGCCTGACGGGAAGCAGGTCGTGTTCACCGTGCAGGAATGGTCGGTCGACAAAAACAAGAGCACGTCGAATCTCTGGCTCGTCGAGGTCGCGGGCGGCGAGCCGCGGCGGCTGACGACGGCGAATGCGTTGGACACTGCGCCGACGTGGAGCCCGGATGGCACGCGCATCGCGTTTCTCTCGAAGCGCGGCGACGACGAAAATAATTCGCTCTACATCTTGCGCCGCGACGGCGGTGAGGCGGAGAAAATCCTCGAGCTGCCCTACGCGCTCGCGACGCCGCGGTGGCTGCCCGATGGCAAATCGGTCGTCGTGCAGACGAAGGTGATTCCTGAACTCGTCGGCAAATGGGCGAAGGCCGACCTCGCGGCGATGAAAAAGGAAATCAAGCGCCGCAAGGACTCGAAGATGACGGCACGCGTGACGGAGAACCGGCAGTATCGCTACTTCGATTCGTGGCTGACCGACAACCTCGCGAGCCGGCTGCTGCTCGTCGACGTAGCGACGAAGGAATTCAAGGACCTCACGCCGAAGCGCGACTATCTGTTTTCGAATAGCGGTGACGCAACCTTCGACCTCGCGCCCGACGGAAAGTCGCTCGTGCTCACGATGAACTCCACGCCGCCGCCGTTCCGCGAGGACAGCAACGCCGACCTCTACTTCGTGCCCACCGACGGCAGCGGCGCGCTGCGCAACCTCACCGCGGAAAACAAGGGCACCGACACGTCGCCCACCTTCGCGCCCGACGGCAAGTCGCTCGTGTATGCGCGGACCAAGACCACAATCCACAACGGCGAGAGCCGGCGCCTCTGGCGGCATGATTTTGCGACTGGAAAAAATTCACCGCTCACGGAGCAGCACGACTGGTCGATCGACGAAATCAAGTTTTCCAGCGATGGCCGCACGCTGTGGCTGACCGCCGAGGAGAAGGGCCTGCTGCCCATTTTTCGTTTCGCGGCCGACGGTTCCGGCCCGCTGGTGCCCATGTTCAAGGAAGGCAGCGCCACCGCGGTCGACGTGGTGGGCCACACCGCGGTATTTCTCAACGACAGCACCAACCGGCCCGGCGAGTTGTTTGCGCTCAACGGCGACGGCTCGCGGCGCGCGCTCACGCATTTCAACGATGCGTTCCTGGCGCAGATCGATTTCGGGAAGGTCGAGGGCTACTGGTTCAAGGGCGCGAAGGACGCCGACATCCACGGCTGGCTCGTCTACCCGCCGGGCTACGATGCGAAGAAAACTTATCCGCTCATCGAGCTCATGCACGGCGGCCCGCACACGATGAACCGCGATGCGTGGAGTTACCGCTGGAACACGCAGCTCTTCGCCGCGACCGGCGCGATCGTCACGTGGGTCGACCGCCACGGCTCGACGGGCTATGGCGAGAAATTCGCGATGAGCATCGTCAACGAGTGGGGCGAGATGCCGTTCGAGGACATCATGAAGTCGACGGATTTTCTCCTGAAGAAATTCCCCAACATCGATCCGCAGCGCACGGCCGCCGCGGGCGCGAGCTACGGCGGCTACATGGCCGCGTGGGTGCTCGGGCACACGGACCGCTACAAGTGCATCATCGATCACGCCGGCGTGAACAGCTCCTACGCGCAATACGCGACGGACGTGCCGCACGGATTTCCGCAGGTGATGGGTGGCACGCCGTGGTCCAACATCGAGGGACTGCAGCGCGAGAACCCGATGTTCTACGCGAAGAACTTCAAGACCCCCACCCTCATCACGCACGGCGAGATCGACTATCGCGTCCCCTACGGCAACGGCCTCGAGCTCTACGGCGTGCTGCAAGCGATGGGCGTGCCGTCGCGGCTCGTGGTGTTTCCGAACGAGAACCACTGGGTGCTTTCGCCGCAGAACGCGATCCACTGGCACTGGGAAATGCAGAGCTGGCTCGCGCGTCACATCGGCGTGAAACCCACGCTCGCGAAACCGAATTTCGAGAGCGGGGATGGGAAGTAGGAACGTAGGGCGTCTGTCTTGCAGACGCCGCTCGGCCTTCCGACGAATAACGGCGTCTGCAAGACAGACGCCCTACAAATGGCCGAACGCTTTTCTTATTTTGCCAGGCGCGACTGCTGCCCGAGGCAACCTCACGGCGCCGTTTTGGCGAGCGTGAGGACGCATTCGAGGTGGCGGGTTTGCGGGAAAAGATCGAAAGGCTGCGCCGCGGTGAGCGTGTAGCCTGCGGCGAGAAAGTGGCGGAGGTCGCGCATTTGCGTGGCCGGGTCGCACGAAACGTAGACGACGGCGCGTGGGGCGAAGGCGAAGAGCTGGCGAAGAAAGTTTTCGTCGCAGCCTTTGCGCGGCGGGTCGATGACGACGACGGTGGCGGCGGCGACAAAACCGGGAGCGAGGCCGGCGAAGACCGCGGCGGCATCGGCGGCGAGGAAGGTGGCGTTGGCGATGTGGTTGGCCGCGGCGTTTTCACGGGCGAAGCGCACGCTGCTTTCGCTGATCTCGACGCCAGCCACGCGCTCGAAAGCCGATGCGGCGCTAAGCGCGAAGAGTCCGCTACCGCAGTAGGCGTCGACCAGAAAACGCGCGCCGCTCGCGGCGGCCTGCGTGCGGACGTAGCCGGTGAACGCGGGGAGGATGAAGGGGTTGTTCTGGAAAAAATCGCGGGCGAGGAAGTGGAGTTTCAGATCGCCAATGGTTTCGGTGACGATGGACTCGTAGTCGTTGGTCACGATGCCACTGGCGTCGCGCAGGAGGAGTGTGGCGGCGCGCTTAAATTCGCCTGCGGCGGCCCGGGCGTGAATTCCGGCGCGGACGGACGGGAGTTTTTCGTTGATGGCGTCGGTGGCGATGGGACAACGCGGGACGTCGAGAAGGTCGAAGCGGGTCCCCTGGCGGAGAAAACCGATGGGGGGCGGGAGGGCGGGATCGCGGGGCGGGTTGAAATGCGGGGTGATCTTCGAGCGGTAGCCGAACTCGCGAGGGGAGGCGATAACGGGTGCCACGGGAAACTCAAGGCCGGCCAGATGTTGGAGGAGCTCGGCGACCTGACGTTGTTTCCAGCGGAGCTGACCGGCGTAGGCGAGGTGCTGGTATTGGCAACCACCGCAGCGGCCGAAGAGGTCGCAGCGCGGAGCCACGCGGTCCGGCGAGGCGGTGAGGACGGCGACGAGGTCGGCCTCGGAGTAATTCTTGTGGTTGCGGAAAACGCGCACGCGGACGCGCTCGCCGGGGAGCGTGAACGGCACCATCACGACCCAGCCGGAGGAATTTTCGATTTTCGAATCTCGATTTTCGATTGGAACGCGGGCGAGGCCGCTGCCGAGGTTGGTGAGCGTGGAGATTTCAAGCTCAAGCTCGGCGTGATAGGCGAAGGGTTGGTCGTTGAACTTTTTCGGTTTTCCCACGAAACAAACGAAACATGCCGATTGAAAAAATCTCCAGCCTGCAGAATCCGCGCGTCAAGCAGCTGGTGAAACTGCGCGACCGGCGGCCGCGCGATGAGGCGGGGGTGTTTCTGGTCGAGGGCTACCGGGAAATCCGGCGGGCGCTGGAGAAAAACGTGTTGCTGACCGAGCTGTATTTTTCCCCGGAGTGGTTTCTTGGCGAAAATGAACCGGCGTTGATTGAGCAGGCGCGGACGGCGGGCGCGCAGGTGTGCGAGCTGGCCAAGGAGACGTTCGCGAAGGTGGCTTATCGCGAGCGGCCCGACGGGTTGCTCGCCGTCGCGCCGCAATGGAAACGCGCGCTGGCCGATCTCGCGCTGCCGGCGGTGCCATTTGTCCTCGTGGTCGAGGCGATCGAGAAGCCGGGCAATCTCGGGACGATTTTGCGGAGCGCGGATGCGGCCGGCTGCGATGCGGTGATTGTGTGCGACCCGGTGACGGACATTTTCAACCCGAATGTCGTGCGCGCCTCGACGGGCGTGTTGTTTTCCGTGCCACTGGTCGTCGAGGAGAGTGCGCGGGTGTTGGCGTGGTTGCGGGAGAAAAAAATTCGCACGGTGGCGACGACCCCGGCGGCGGAGCAGGTCTATTCGGAGGTCGATTTGCGCGGTGCCCTGGCGGTCGTGATGGGCAGTGAGCAATACGGGTTGAGCGAGTTCTGGCTGAAAAACGCCGACCTGCCGGTGCGCATCCCAATGGCGGGGCAGGCGGACTCGCTGAATGTGGCGATGGCGACGATCATCACGCTGTTCGAAGCGGTGCGGCAACGGGGCCCAAACGGAACGCGGAGTGGAACCTAAGCGGCGGCGGTGAGGCGGGCGACCAGCAGGCGGTAGGGTGGCAGGAGGGCGAAAGCCATCGCGAGTTTTACCCCGAGGTCGCCGGCAGCGAGGTGCAGCCAGCTGAAATCGGAGCCGGCGAAAGCGGCGCTAAAAAAGATGGCGGTGTCGACGACCGAGGCCGCGACGGAGCCGAAGAGCGGGGCTTTCCACCAACTCTGCTGACGAAGGCGGTTGAACACGGCGACGTCGAGCAACTGGGAGACAATAAAGGCTGCGCCAGAAGCGGCGGCGATGCGCGCGGGGGCGAAGCAGGCGGAGAGCAGGAGCCCGACGGCGAAGCCGACCCACGCGACGCGGCGGGCGAGCGCGGGTCCGGAGGTGCGGTTGCACACGTCCGTCACGAAGTAGGCCACGGGATAGGAAAACGCCCCCCACGTGAGCCAGGTGTTGAGGGGAAACTGCACGAGCACATTGGACAGCAGCACAATGGCCGACATCGCGAGCGCGGGCAGGAGGAGTCGCCGGAGGTTCACGAGGAGGAGGCGGCGGGGCGGCGGAGCAAGGCGACGAGCTCGGCCGTGCCAGCCGCCATGGTGATGCGCGGTTTGTAGCCGAGGTCGCGGCGGGCGGCGGTGAGGTCGAACCAATGATCTTTGGCCAGTTCGGAGGCAATGAAGCGCGTCATCGGTGGTTCGCCGCGAAGCGGGAGGGCGCGCCAGAGGGTTTCGCAGACGGCGCCGAGGGCGGAGGCGGCGCGAAGGGAGATTTTTTGGGTGACCGGCGGTTCGCCGAGGCCGCGAAGGAGCTGGTTGATCCAGTCCCAGAGGAGGACGGGCTCGCCGTTGGTGATAAAATAGGCGCGGCCGGCCGCCGAAGTTTCCCCCGAGGGGTGACCCTTGATCAGGGCCTGTTCAGCGAGGAGGTGGGCGTCGACGGCGTTTTCCACGTGGACCAGGTCGACGCGGTTTTGGCCGGTGCCGACGATCCGGAGGCGGCCGGCGCGGGCGCGGGCGAGCATGCGGGGAACAAGGTGCGGGTCGCCGGGGCCCCAGATGAGATGCGGCCGGAGGGCAATTGTGCGAGTGCTCGCAGAATTGGCAGCGAGAACTTCGCGCTCGGCGATGGCTTTGGTGAGCGGATAGGGACTCGGGCAGTCGGTCGTGAGCGGGAGAGATTCGTCAGCCCCGGTGAGATCGCGGCCGTTGTAGACAACGCTCGGCGTGCTGGTGTAAACGAGGCGGCGGACACCATGGGCGCGGCAGCCATCGAGGAGCGCGCGAGTGCCCAAGACGTTGGTGCGGAAAAAATCCTCGGAGCGACCCCAGACACCAACTTTGGCGGCGGTGTGGAAAACGGTCTCGATGCCCGCACAGGCCGCGCGGATCGCGGCGACATCGTCGAGCGAGGCGCGGAGGAAGCGCACGCCGAGGACCTCGAGATCAGGCGCGGGGGTGCGGGCCAGCACGGTGACGCGGCGACCTTCGTCGAGCAGGCGGGCCACCAACCGGCGGCCGAGGAAGCCGGTGCCGCCGGTCACGAGCGTGCTCATCGTTTCGGATCGCACTCGAAGCCTTTCGCGGTGGCGGCCCATTGGGCGAGGGCGAGGCGGTGGATCTTGGCGTTGTGCCGGACGTCGACGGGAAACTTGGGCTGGAAATAGAACAGTTTGATGGCGGCGGTGTGCTCGTGCTGCTGCGCGAGGGCGCGCAGTTCGCGGGCGAAGGCGCGGCAGGCGGTGGAATCTTTCGGTTTGGCCTCGACCACGAGGGCGGGGCGCTGGTGGCCGCTTGCGCCGAGGCCGATGAGGGCGCAGCGCGTGACTTGTGGGTGCAGCCGGAAAACTTGCTCGCAAGGTTCGGTGTGGAGGGTGCCACGGGCGGTGGCGACACGCTCGGCTTTACGGCCGCAAAACCACAGGAGGCCTTGTTCGTCCAGATACCCGCAATCGCCCATCCGATGCCAGACCGCGGCAGCGCCGCCGTCGGGAGATGGAAAATGCGAGACGGGAGAGGAATCAAAGATTTTCGCGAGCGCGGTCGCTTCGGGGAGCGCGTCGTAGGTCTTGGTGACGACCGGTCCGCGGACGATGATTTCGCCGATTTCACCGAGGGGAAGTTCGCGGGCGTCGGCGATGCTGGTGATGGGTGCAGCGGTGAGGGCGATGATTTTGGTTTCGACCTCGCGCCCGGGGCGGCCGACGCAGGCGCCGGGGCGGAAACCAAGTTTGTAACCCAATAGGTTACAAGTCGAGGGGTCGCCGGGAGTGGAGTGAGTGGCAATTTCGTCGGAGGAGACGGAGGCGACGGGCAGTGCTTCGGTGGCGCCGTAGGGACTGTGGAGCTGGCCGTGGGTGAGAAAGGCGCGGGAGTTTTTCCAGAGCGTCGCGGGGACAGGTGCACCCGCGCAGAGCACACGGCGGAGGGAGGGGAGCGTAATTTTTTCGGCGAGGCAGTGGTCGCCGATCTTTTTCCAGAGCGTGGGAGACCCAAAGGAGTTGGTGACGTTTTCCTGGCGGATGGCGTGGACGATCTTGGCGGGATTGACCTCGGCAGGACGGCGGGGATCGATCTCGGGCACGATGGTGGTCAGGCCGAGGGCGGGGTTGAAGAGGGCGAAGATCGGGAGGAGCGGCAGGTCGATCTCGCCGGGGGCGATGCCGTAGGTGTCGCGGATGAGGCGGACCTGGGCGTCGAACATGCCGTGTTCGTAGCAGACGCCCTTCGGCGCGCCGGTCGAACCCGAGGTGAAGAGGATGGCCGCCAGTTCGTCGGACGAACTGACGGCGAGGGGAGCGTGGAGCGCTGGGAGTTGAGCGCCGGAAGACAACCGCGCGGTGAGCGAGCTGCTGGCGGCTACCCGGATTGCAACCGTGGAGAATGCGGAGCGGAACGCATGGCTGACGAGTCGGGCGAAGGGAATGCCGACCAGCGCGCGGGGACGGGAGCGGGCGACACCGGCGAGAAAATTTTTCAGGCCCATGCCGGGATCGATGAGGACGGGAATCGCGCCGAGGCGGAAGAGCGCAAAGGCGGAGGCAAGGAGCGGGAGGCCCTGGCGCACCATCACGAGCGTGCGGTCGCCGCGGTGGACCCCGGCGGCAGCGAGGCGCGCGACCCACGCGGCGACTTCGGCGTCGAGTTCGGCAAACGTGAGCGAGAGGTAGTCGATGTCGCCGGCGCGAGTGCGGCCGCGGGGAATTTTTAAGGCGGCGCGGGTGGGCGACGCGGCCGCCATGAGCGCGAGGTGGCGGGCGATGTTGGCGTTGGGCGTGGACACGTGGGCGGGCGCGGGAAGGGTCACGCAATGGCGCGAAGGGGCCAAGAAAAACCTGCGACGATCAGGTGGGGGGAGGCTTGGCTGGTGGCGGGCGGCAACGCGACGAGGGCGTCGTGTCCCGCAGACTAGAAAAGAAAAAGGCCGCGCGCGGAGCGCACGGCCCACCGGAAAGGGGTGGATAAGGCCCGACGCTCAATAATCGTGGAGCGTGATGAGGCCCCAGAAAAGAGTCGTTTTTCGGCCGGTGGGGTTGCCTTTGCTGGCGAGTTTCGAGGTGTCGACGTCGAGGGTCGCGGGCGCAGTGGGCTGGAAGGAATCGGTCGAGACGCTCACCGCGCCGCCGAGGAGCGTGGTTTCGCGACCGCCGTTGGCGGTGGTGCGGGTGGCGCAACCGGAGCCAAAGAGGAGAGCGGCGAGGGTGATGGCGGGAACGAAGAGCTTGGTTTTCATGGGGCGCGAGGGGTTGACGCTGGGCGGGAGAGAATGTTTCGCAAGAGTGACCTGAAACTGAGCGGCGGGTCAGGGGAGATTTTTCAACGTGGGTTCGTGGCGGAGCAGGTCGGCCTGCCAGGCGAGCAGGTGCTCGTCGAGTTGCGCGGGATCGTGGGCGATTTGGGCAAGTTGAGCGCGGTTGGCAATGAGCGTGGCCTCTAAGCCGAGTTTTTGAGCGACGCGATCGCGGTCGGCCTTGAGACGATCCTGCAGCTCGACCTCGGCGTGGGAGAGCGAAACATGATTGGGATCGCGGCCGGGGCGGCGCGGGAGCGTGCGGGGATCGCGGGCGAGGCCGGCGCGGATGGCGGCCGCGAGCGAGGGGAAGAGGCGGTCGTGACGGCGGCCGAGGTTGACCCGGTCGAGGATGGACGATTCGTCGTCGCCGTGTTCAGCGGTTTCGACGATCTGGAGGACGAGGGTGTTGCCGCAGACTTTGAAGGGAGGGGTGTCGAGGCGCTCGGCGGTCGCCTCCCGCCAGTGCCAGACGGCGTGAAGCACGCCGAGGCCGGCGCCGCGGAGCCGTTCGCTGCGACCGATGCGCCAGTCGTTTTCGGTGGCGGGGGCGAAGCCGGTGAGGCCGGACTCGATTTGCGCGCGGCATTGCTGATCGAGCCAGTCGAGGCGGCCGAGCTTCTTCAGTTCGCGCGTGAGGATGTCGCGGAGGGCGGGGAGATGCCAGACGTCGAGCGCGGCGTAGTTGAGAAGTTTTGGCGTGATGGGGCGCTGGGACCAGTTGGCTTTCTGGCCCGATTTGTCGACGGCGACGCCGAAGTGATCCTCCAACAGACCGGCGAGGCCGATGCGCTGGCGGCCGAGGAGTTGGGCGGCGAGCATGGTGTCGAAGATGCTTTTCGGGCGGAAGCCGCAGAGGTCGTGCAGCAGGCGGATGTCGAAATCACTGCCGTGCATCAGCAGGTGTTTTTTCGCGAGAATGCGCCAGAGAGGTTCGAGCTTCTGGCCGGGCGCGAGCACGTCCACGAGGAAAACTTTGCCTTCCACGAGAAATTGCAGGAGGCAGACGCGCGTCTTGTAGTGATACATGTTGTCCGCCTCGGTATCGAGGGAGACCTCGTCCACGCGTTCGAGCGCGGCGAGCAACGGGGTGAGCGATCCGGGCTGATCGAGTAGTTGGAAGGCGGGCGGGCGCGTGGTCACTTTCACGCCGAGCAAACGGCGAAGGCGTTGAGGAAGGAAGCGCGAAATCATGCGGGACGGAGAGGGTTCTCCCACGCGGAGAGGAAGGCATCAATCAGCAAAGGGAGGTCCGCGCTGTAGCCACCCTCAAGGATTCCGGCGGCGGGAATCCCGTGGGTGTCGCGCAATTCCGCCAGCCAGTGGCCGAGGGTGGCGAAGTCTTCGCCCTCGAGGGTCATCGCGGTGATGGGGTCTTGCGCATAGGCATCGAAGCCGGCGGAGACGAGAATGAGGTCGGGCGCGAACGCCACCACGGCATCGAGCGCCGCCCGCAGCGCAGCCATGTGCTTTCCGCGCGGGGTGTGTGGAGCGATGGGCCAGTTCCGCGTGCGTGGGCCGAGGTCGCGCGTGCCGGTGCCGGGGTAGCCGGGCGCTTGATGGACGGACGCGAAGAAGAAGGCGCCGGAGGCGGCGTGCGCGTGCAGGATGGACTCCGTGCCGTTGCCGTGGTGGGCGTCGAAATCCCAGACGGCGACTTTCCGCGGGGCGGCGGAACGGAAAGCCGTTCCGCTATGGGCGGCGTGAAGCGCGGCGATGGCGATTTGGTTCAGGTAGCAAAACCCCATCGCGGTGTCAGCAGTCGCGTGGTGGCCGGGTGGGCGCATGAGCGAGAAGGCGGGCGTGCGCCGCGTGAGGGCGTGCTGCGCGGCGGCCACGGCAGTGGCGACCGCCCGGCGGGCGTGCTCAGCAATGGCGGGGAAATACGGCGTGTCGTCATCAAAGTCGCGCGGTTGCGCGAGGCGTTGGAGGTGCGTCGGGGTGTGGGCGAGCAGGAGGGTGTCGTCGGTGACGGGGGCCGTGGGCCCGGAAAAATTCCAGTCCGGGTGCGCGGCGCCAAGGTGGGCGACGCTGCGCGTCACGCGGGCGGGCTGCTCGGGCCGCAGCGATGAGCCGTAGGCGGCGCAGTGGGGGTCGTGGAGAATGAGCATGGGTGAAATCGTTCTCGTAATCGTTCGGCAGAAGAGAAGAGGACGGGCTGACGAAAGAGAAAGATAAAGACGAAAGAGGAAAGATTGGCAGGCCGGGATTCGGGCTGTATGGGTGTGGCCATGAACGTGGTCGTGCTCTGTTCCGGCGGGATGGATTCGGTGACGGCGCTCCATTGGGCGCGGCGCGAGCACACGGTCGTGGCGGCGATGAGCTTCGACTATGGGGCGAAGCACAACCCGCGGGAGATTCCGCTGGCGCGGGAGCAGGCGAAGGTTGGTGGCGTGCGGCATGAGATCGTGAAATTGGATTTTGTCGCGCGGCTGTTTGCGTCGACTTTACTGGAGAGCGGCGGGGCGATTCCGGATGGACACTACGAGGCGGAGAACATGAAGCAGACGGTGGTGCCCTTTCGAAATGCGGTCATGCTTTCGATTGCGTGCGGCTTCGCGGAGAGCGCGGGCGCGGAGGGGTTGGTCATCGCGGCGCACGGCGGGGATCACGCGATCTACCCGGACTGTCGCGAGGAATTCATGCAGGCGATGGGCGACGCGATGCGGCTCGGCACGTATGCGGGCGTGAAGTTGCTGCGGCCGTTCATCGCGATGAGCAAGGGCCAGATCGCCGCCGAAGGCGCGCGGCTCGGCGTGGATTTTTCGCGCACGTGGTCCTGCTATAAGGGCGGTGCGATCCACTGCGGCACGTGCGGCACGTGCGTGGAGCGCCGCGAGGCGTTCATGCAGGCGGGCCTGTTGGATCCGACAGAATATGCGTCAAATGAGGCGCTGCCTCCGAAGCCAAGCCAGTTTTAACCACGGATTTCACGGATGAACTCGGATGGAAAACGCCTTTATCCGTGCCCATCGGTGCAATCCGTGGATAGTTTTATCCGATGCTGATTTCAGAGATTTTCTATTCGATTCAGGGTGAGGGTGAGCTGACGGGGGTGCCGTCGGTTTTCGTGCGCACGAGCGGCTGCAATCTGCGCTGCGCGTGGTGCGACACGCCGTATGCATCGTGGAATCCGGAAGGTGAGCCACGCTCGGTCGCGCAGATCGTGGCGGCGGTGGAAAACCATCCGGCCGCGCGGCATGTGGTGCTGACGGGCGGTGAGCCCATGATCGCCAAGGAGATTCACGAGCTGGCGGCAGAGGTGAAGAAATCCGGACGCCACCTCACGATTGAGACGGCGGCGACGGTGACGCCGGACGGCATCGCGTGTGATCTCGCGTCGCTGTCCCCGAAGTTGCTCAACTCGGCACCCGATCCGGTGGCGCATGGGGCGTGGCGAAAAAAACACGAAGCGACGCGCTGGCAGCCCGAAGTGGTGCGCGCTTGGCTCGACGCCTATCCTTACCAATTCAAGTTCGTCGTCGCGCGGCCGGAGGACATTGAGGAAATGGAGCACATGCTGGCGGCGCTGCATCGGGAGGTGCCGCGCCACAAGGTGCTGCTCATGCCCGAGGCGACGTCGCTCGCGCAGATGCGTGAACGAGCGGGGTGGCTCGGCGAGCTCTGCAAAGCGCGCGGTTATCGCTACGCGCACCGGCTGCACATTGAACTTTACGGCCACCGGCGCGGAACATGATTGCGACCGATCCCGCCGCTCCCCTCCCCCCGCCGGCCCGGGCGTTGTCCGCCGAATTGACCCAGTTGCAGCTGGCCTTGGCGGACCGGTCGGTGACGCTGCGCGAAATCATTAGCGTGCTCGGTGGCCGCGCCTATGAGCTGCTGCTGATTTTGTTCGCGCTACCTTTCTTGCTGCCGGTGTCGGTGCCGGGCACCTCCACCCCGCTCGGGCTGGCGGTCGCAGCGATCTCGGCCCAACTGGCGGTGGGGCGGCTGCCATGGCTGCCGCGCCGGCTGCTCGACTGGCGGCTACCGCCGGGGTTCTTGGCGAAGGTGCTGGCGGTCACGCAGCGAGTGGTGCGGTGCCTTGAACGCGTGCTACGTCCGCGGTGGCTTGCGCTCACCGGGGCGGGCTGGGCGTGCGCCCTGCATCTGTTCGTGGTGACGGCTGCGGCGCTCCTGCTGGCCTTGCCGATGCCCATCCCTTTTACCAACACCCTGCCGGGCTGGACGATTCTCCTGCTGGCGGCCGGGCTGTTGGAGCGCGACGGGCTGTTCGTGGTCATGGGTTATGGAGCGATGGTGGCGACGCTGGTTTTATTTTCCCTGCTCGGTGTCGGGGCGGGGGAAACTTTTTCCGCCATCTCGCATTGGCTGGCCAGGTAAGCGCGATTTTATCACCTTACGGCTCCCATGAACCCGCCTGCCCCGGCCCCCGGCCTCTCGGAAATTGGACAGATTGCGATCACGGTCGGCGACGTGGCGAAGGCCACCGAGTTTTATCGCGACGTGCTGGGCGTGAAATTCCTTTTTGCGGCCGGACCGAACCTCGCGTTTTTCGCGGCGGGCAGCGTGCGCCTCATGCTCAGCACGCCACAGGGCGCGGGCGAGGTGGGGAAAAACTCGATTCTCTTTTTCAAGGTGAACGACATCGCCGCGGCGCACGCGGCGATCGTGGCGCGCGGAGCAAAGAACGAGAGCGAGCCGCACCTGATCGCGAAAATGTCGGATCACGATTTATGGATTTCCGCCGTGCGGGATCCGGAGGGCAACCTCATCGAGTTGATGAGTGAAGTGCGGCCGGCGAAATGAGCGGCCGGGGCGGCGCGGGAAGATTCCCGCCCGGCGCGAGGGTTAATCGTTGGGCGGCGGCCAACGCGGCGAAGGCGCCGGGCTACCGTGGACCGTCCGCGAAGATCTGGCCGCCGACCACGGCGCCAATGCAGTGGGTCGTGTATTCGAACGGATCGCCGTCGTAGAGTGCGAGGTCGGCATCTTTGCCGATGGCGAGTGAGCCGGTGCGGGCCGCGATGCCGAGAAGTTTCGCGGCCTCGAGGGTGACGCTCGCCAGCGCGGCATCGAAGCCCAGGCCGTTGGCCGCGGCGATGGCCGCTTCGAACAGGACGACGCGGATCTTGGGCACGTAACTCTCGTAGCCGCTCTGGAGGGCAAAAGGGATGCCGGCGGCGCGGAGCTTGGCAGCGGTTTCGACACTGAGGTTTTCCGCGTCTTCGCTGCTGCGGGCCATCGTCGGGTGCAAGATGACGGAAAATCCGCTCGCCTTGATTTCGTTGAGCACGAGCGGGGCATCGGCGCAGCCGTCGAGAATGATTTTCACGCCGAACTCTTTTGCGACGCGGAGGGCGGAGAGGATGTCCTGCTGGCGATGAGCATTGACGAGGAGCGGTTGTTCGCCGGAGAACGCGCGGAGCAGAGTCTCGGACTTGAGGTCGCGGGCGGGCCGTTTGGTTTCGTCCTTGGCTTCGCGCTTCCGGGCGTATTCCTGCGCCTTGATGAATTCGGCGCGGAGCATCGCGACGGCTTTCGCGCGCGTGCCGGGCGCTTTCGCCGAGGGTGTGCCGGCGCCCGGGACGACCTCGGCGGCGGTGAGGCCGTTGCGACCGAGGGCAACTGCGGTCATCGCGGCGGGGTTGATCACGTCCTCATCCGCGGTGCGCCCGTAGGTTTTCACGATCATCGTCTGGCCGGAAGAGAGAGCCCCGGGGGAGTGGCCGGTGTTCACGGTGGTGACGCCGAACGAGCGCACCCACGCCACGAGCGGGTCCTTCGCGTTGTAGGCGTCGAGGGCGCGAAGTTCGGGTTGAAACGAGGCCGATCGCTCCAGCTGATCCTGATCGTTTGGTTGATTAAGAATGCCGGAGAGGCCGACGGTGGTGTGGGCGTCGATCAGGCCCGGGGTGACCACCGTGGCGGTCAGCGTGCGATAGCCAGCGGGAATCGTGATGGAGGCGGCGGGGCCGATGGCCTCGATCTTGCCATCGCGAATGAGGATGACGCCGTTTTTTAGCGGCGCACCAGCCATGGAATAAACCGTGCCGCCCGTGATGGCGAAATTTTCGGCGCGCAGGGCCAGCGGGCCGACCACGAGCGCGACGACCGCGAGGAAAGAAAACGTAGTTTTCATTAGTTGTCTCCGTTGGCGGCGGCGATGAGGTCCCAGGCGCTCGTGAAACAGCAGAGGTGCGCGCGTTGCGGGCTACCGGCCCCCGGGCCACCGACGGCGTAGAGGTGATCCTCAGCGCGGGAAAGATCGAAGACCTTGCGGCCTTCGACCCACGTCTGCTCGACGTGCGAATAAACGCTGAGCGGGTCGCCGGAGAGCAGAATGAAGTCGGCGTCTTTGCCGGGCTCCAGGGAGCCGAGCCGGCTTTCGAGGCCGAGGATTTTGGCGTTAGCGATGGTCATGGCCTCGAGGGCGCCCTGGCGCGTCATGCCGGCGCGGACGGCGAAAGCGGCCGAGCGCAGGAAGCGGCGGGAGTCGGTGATGGGGTCGTCCGTGTGGAAGCCGACGAGCACGCCGGCTTTTTCGAGGAACGCGGGCGTGCGCCAGTCGAGCTCGCGCGCCTCGAGTTTGCCGCCGGGTGAATCGATCATGATGACGGAGCACGCCACATGGGCGGCGGCGATTTCGTCGGCGACTTTCCAGCCTTCGCTCACGTGGTGGAGGACGACCTTGTAGCCGAATTCCTTGGAAATCCGGAGGACGGTGAGGAGATCGTCGGCGCGGTGCGAGTGGTGTTGCACGATGCGTTGGCCGTCGAGGACCTCGACCAGTTCCTCGAGGGCGAGGTCGCGCGGCGGAAGTTTTTCGGCGTCACCGGCGGCCCGTTTGATTTTTTCGCGGTATTCCTGGGCTTTGAGGTATTGCTCGCGGACGAGCGCGGCGGACTTGGCGCGGGTGCCGGGAAACGGGGCGGACTTGATGGAGTTGGTGCCGTTGGCCATTTTAAGACCGCCCGCCGGGGAGCCGTCGGGAAGTTTGATCAAGAGGTCGTCGATGACGCGGGCTTCGCGCAATTTCAGATAGAGCGTCTGGCCGCTGATCAGATGGCCGGAGCCGGGCATGACGTTGGCCGTCGTGATGCCGCCGGCGCGGGCTTTGCGAAGGGAAGCATCCCGCGCATCGAACGAGTCGAGGACGCGCGCATCGGGCTGGATGGGACTGGAGCCATCGCCGCCGGAGCCGGAGCCAATATGGCTGTGAGAATCAACCAGGCCGGGCATGAGGACCTTGCCCGTGGCGTCGAGCACCTCGGCGCCGGCGGGGATGACCACGGAGGCGGCGGGGCCGACGGCGAGGATTTTTCCGCGCTGGACGAGGAGAACGCCGCGGGCGATGGGCTCGCCGGCGATGGGGATGATTTGGGCGCCGGTGATGGCGAGGGGCTTTTCCTGGGCGCAAACGAAAAGGGCACTGCACGACAGCAGCACCAGACAGCGGAGGGGGTGGGACAGCATGACGGGGGCGACCGTAGCCGCGGAGCGGGCGCACACAACCGCGAATGTTTCGCGCCGATCGCGCGGTTACGGCCGCGGATTTTTCGCGATACGGAACTTGGCGTCAGGCGCCGCACAGCCACAGTCGCCGCCGCAGCCGGGATTTTTTTTCTTGGCGAGCGCGCGCCGCACGAGCCACGTCGCCGCGAGGGCGACGACGGCGAGGGCGACAATCGATTGGAGTGGCGGACTCATGTTAGTAGCCAAGCGCGCGGCCGGCCTGATAGACAATGAAGCTGAGAATCCAAGCGGTGCCAGTCATGTAGCACGTTTGAAAGATGGGCCATTTCCAGCCGTTGGTTTCACGTTTTACGACGGCGATGGTGCTCATGCACTGCATCGCGAAGACGTAGAAAATCATCAGGGTGAAACAGACGAGCGGAGTGAAAAGCGCGCGACCGTCGGGCCATTTAGCGGCGAGCATCGCCTCGCGGAGTGGCGCGATGTCGTCATCCTTGGCTTCGGCGTTGAAGACGACGCCCATCGTCGAGACGAAGACCTCGCGGGCGGCGAACGAGCTGATGAGGCCGATGCCGATCTGCCAGTCGAAACCGAGCGGCGCGATGACCGGTTCGAGGGCATGGCCGGCGCGGCCGGCGAAGCTTTGGGCGAGTTGCTGCGTGGGTGTCGCGCCGGCCGGGGCCTTGGGATAGGCGGCGAAAAACCAGAGGATGATGCTGATGCCGAGAATGACCGTGCCGGCGCGGCGAAGAAAAATGTAGGCGCGCTCGAGCATGTGCCGTGCGACATCGCGCCAGCGCGGCAGCCGGTAGGGCGGCAGCTCCATGATCATGAGCGGCGGCACGCCTTTGAGCAGTGTGCGCTTAAACAGCCACGCGAAAGCGAACGCGCCAAACGTGCCGAGAAAATACATCAGCAGCATCAGGCCGACTTTGGCGCCGAGCGAGACGGTGCCGGTGGGCATAAGCGCAGCGATCATCAACAGGTAGACCGGCAGGCGCGCGGAGCAGCTCATGAGCGGCGCGACGAGGATCGTGACGAGGCGATCTTTCGAATCCTCGATGGTGCGCGTGGCCATGATACCGGGAATGGCGCAGGCGTAGGAACTGAGGAGCGGGATAAAACTTTTGCCGTTGAGACCGACCCGGCTCATCAGGCGATCCATGATGAACGCGGCGCGCGCCATGTAGCCGGTGCTCTCGAGCAGGCCGATGAAGAAAAATAGAATCAGGATTTGCGGGAGAAACTTCACCACGCCGCCCACGCCGCCGATTACCCCGGCGGTGACAAGGTCGCGCAGATCGCCGGCGGCCATCGTTTGCTTCACCCAGGTGGCGAGAGCGGAGGCTTGATCGTCGATCCAGTTCATCGGCGCTTCGGCGAGGGAGAAAATACTGACGAAGATCAGGGTCATCACCGCGGCCAGCGTCAGCCAGCCCCAGACCGGGTGCGTGACGACGGCGTCAATCTTGTCCGAGGCGGTCGGGCCGGTGTCGCCGGCGCGGAGGACGACTTCGGTGGCGATGCGGCCGATCGCGTCGTAGCGCGACGCGACGAGCGTGCCGGCCCAGTCAGTCCCCTCGCCGGCCCAGCGTTTTTGCCAGCTGTGCAGGATGTCGGCGGTGCGCGGGCTGAGCGGGGTGGACCCGGCGACGCGCACGCTGTCCTGATCGGTGAGGAGGAGCAGAGCCTCGGCCCGCGCGATGAGGGGATGCTTACCGTCGTTCGCGGTGAGTGAGGCTTGCAACTCGGCGACGGCCGGTGCGATGGGTGCGGGGATGTCCCACGCGTGGCGCGAGAGCGGCAGATCGGGCCGGCTCATGGCGAGGCGGAGATCGATGACGCCTTTGCTGTTGCACGCTTCGCAGGCGATGACGGGGATGCCGAGTTCGTGTTCGAGGCGTGCAACGCGGACGTTGAGGCCGGCGGAGGCGGCGAGGTCCATCATGTTGAGGACGACGATGACGGGGCGGCCGAGGTCTAGAATCTGGTGAACGAGGTAGAGGTTTCGCTCGAGGTTGGTGGCGTCGACGATGCAGAGGATCCGGTCAGGCTGCGGGGTGTCGGCGCGGCGGCCGAGGAGCACGTCACGGGTGACGGCTTCGTCGGGCGAGCGGGCGGCGAGCGAGTAGGTGCCGGGGAGATCGACGACCGTAATCGGCTGACCGTGCTGGGAGTAGGCCGTGCCGATTTTTTTTTCAACGGTGACGCCAGGATAGTTGCCGACTTTTTGTTTCAGTCCTGTGAGCGCGTTGAAGAGCGTGCTCTTGCCGCAATTGGGATTGCCGACCAGCGCATAGACGGGCGTGCGCGAAGCGGCGGCGGCGGGGCCGGCGGAAATGTGCGGCGGCAACGCCATGATTCAGGGTGCGGGCTCGACGAGGATGTGATCTGCGTCGGCTTTGCGAATGGTGAGGTGATAGCCGCGGACCGTAAGCTCAAGCGGGTCGCCGAGCGGCGCGGTGCGGACGAGCGAAACCGGCGCGCCAGCGAGGAGTCCCATTTCGCGAAACCGGAGGAAGGCGGGAGCGTTGGCCGGCACCTCGCGGACGGTGGCGGAGGCACCGACGGCGAGGGCCGAGAGCTTGATGGTGGCGGGCATCGCGGCGGCAGTCAGCGCCGGGCGATTTGCTCGACGAGGATTTGTTTCGCCGCACCGTGGCTGAGGCCGATGCGGTTGCCATCGACTTGGCAGAGAATCGTGGTGGTGCCGGAAACCTTTGTGATAAAGGCCGATTCACCAAGGCCCATTTCGCGCACGCGTTGGCAGAAGGCGGCGTCGCCGGCCAATTCGCACACGCGACCGAGCGCCCCGGCGGGGAGCTGGCAGAGCGGAATACGAGTGGTGGACGGTGGGTGACTCATGGACATTCGAGGCGGATTAACTGAGACTCAGTTTCAATGGATGCGCAAGAAAAAGGCCCGGGCGCGGTGAGCGCGGGCGGGCCTCGGGAATTTTCTTAACGGCGACGGCGTTTGACGGCGAGTTGGACGCCCGAGTAGCGGACGAGGTTTTGCAGGTGTTCGTATTGCTGCGGATCGATGTCTTTGGCGTCCTTCAGTTCCTGCTCGGCGCGCTTCATGGCGGCTTCGACGGCGTTTTCGTCGATTTTTTCCTCGGTGATGGCGTGTTCCGCCAAGACGTGGACCCGGTCCCCCTCGACTTCGGCAAAGCCCCCGCTGACGGCGAGCAAGCTGGTCTGGCCGTTCTTCGTCACGCGGAGTTCACCGTGCTCGATTTGGGTGAGCAGCGGGATGTGGCCCGGGAGGATGCCGACTTCGCCGGAGGTCGTCGGGAGGACGACCGTGTCGATGGTGTCGGAATAAACCCGCGCCTCGGGTGTGACGATTTCGAGCGTGAGCGGCATGAGGATCAGGCCTTCTTGGAAGCGGCGGTGACCTCGTCGATGCCGCCGCGCATATAGAAGTCGCCCTCGGCGACGTCATCGAGCTGGCCGTCGAGGATCATCTTGAAGCCGCGGACGGTCTCCTTGACGGGGACGTATTTGCCCGGCGTGCCGGTGAATACTTCCGCGACGGCGAACGGCTGGGAGAGGAAGCGCTGGATCTTGCGCGCGCGATAAACGGTTTGCTTGTCCTCGGGGGAAAGTTCGTCGAGGCCGAGAATCGCAATGATGTCCTGCAGATCCTTGTAGCGCTGCAGCACGCGCTGCACTTCGCGGGCGACCTGGTAGTGTTCTTCGCCGACGATGTCGACTTGCAGCGCCTTCGAGACCGAGGAGAGCGGATCGACGGCGGGATAAATCCCGAGTTCGGCGATGGAACGCTCAAGCACGATGGTCGAGTCCAAGTGCGCAAATGTGTTGGCGGGCGCCGGGTCGGTGAGGTCATCGGCGGGCACGTAGACCGCCTGCACGGAAGTGATGGAGCCCTTCTTCGTCGAAGTGATGCGCTCCTGCAGGAGGCCCATCTCGTTGGAGAGGGTCGGCTGATAACCGACGGCGGACGGCGAACGGCCGAGGAGCGCGGACACTTCGGAGCCGGCTTGGGAAAAACGGAAAATATTGTCGATGAAGAGGAGCACGTCCTGGTTCTTCTCGTCGCGGAAATATTCGGTCATCGCGAGCGCCGACAGGGCGACGCGCATACGAGCACCCGGGGGCTCGTTCATCTGGCCGTAGACGAGAGCGACCTTCGATTTCGACAAATCTTTTTGGTCGATGACGCCGGCCTCGGACATTTCGTGATAGAGATCGTTGCCTTCGCGGGAGCGCTCCCCCACCCCGGCAAACACCGACATGCCGCCATGGGCCTTGGCGATGTTGTTGATCAGTTCGAGAATGACGACGGTCTTGCCGACGCCTGCACCACCGAACGCCCCGGCCTTGCCGCCCTTGATGAAGGGACAGATCAGGTCGATGACCTTGATGCCGGTCTCGAGAATCTCGGCCGTGGTATTCTGCTCGGAGAGCGTGGGAGCGGGACGGTGAATCGGATATTTCTTGTCGAATTTGACCGGGCCCTTGCCGTCAACGGCGTTGCCGGTGACGTCGAAGATGCGACCGAGGACGCCCGCGCCGACGGGCACCATGATCGGCGCACCGGTGTCGAGGACGGGCATGCCGCGCACGAGACCCTCGGAGGAGGACATCGCAATCGCGCGGGCCACGCCGCCACCGAGGTGCTGCTGGATCTCCAGCGTCAGCAATTCTTTCTTGCCGCTGACGGTGAACTCGATGGTCAGCGCCTGGTAGATGGGCGGGATAGCGTTTTCCGCGAACTGGACGTCAACGACGGGGCCGATGACTTGGACGATTTTGCCTTGGTTGCTCATTTGAAAAAGGGAGGAAAAGAAAAATTAGACGAGGGGTGGTTGAAAATCAGGCGGCGAACTGGGCGGCGGCGATTTCAAGGATTTCTTGAGTGATGCCAGCTTGGCGGGCCTTGTTGTATTCGAGCGTGAGGTCACCGAGGAGTTTGGTCGCGTTGTCCTTCGCGGTTTTCATCGCGACCATGCGGGCGCTGTGCTCGGAGGCTTTGGCGTCGAGCGCGTGCTGGAAGACTTCGCGGTTCAGGTAAAGCGGGAGCAGCGATTCGAGAACGGTCGCGGCATCGGGCTCAAAGAGCATCTGGTTATCGACGGCCTTCGCGGCGGGCGCCGCGGTGAGGCCGGCGTCGGACCGGAGGTCGGCGATGACGTCCTTTACGCTGCTGAGCGGGAGCAACACCATGACGGTCGGCACCTGCACGAGCGTGTTGCGGAAGCGCGGCCAGATGATTTCGACGGTGTCCACCGCGCCATCAAGAAATTGTTTTACCATGAACTCGGCGACAACCTTGATGTCGGCGAACGAGGTGCGGTCATTCGCGGGAAAATCGGCGAGCAGCTCGCGGCGCGTGCGGGCGATGAACTGCGCGCCCTTGCGGCCGATCACCGCGTATTTGGCTGGCGTCTTGATATCGGTGACGAGCTTAAGCACGTTGGAGTTGAGCGGGCCGCACAGGCCCTTGTCCGACGTGATAAGAATAATCCCGCGAGTCTTCACTTCGCGCTGGGAGAGGAAGGGATGCTGGGTGGCTTCGACGCGGTCGGCGAGCGCGGCGAGCATCGAGGCCATGAGTTCGGCGTAAGGCCGGCCGGCGAGCGCGGCCTGCTGGGCCTTCTTCATCTTCGATGCCGCCACCAACTCCATCGCCTTGGTGATCTGGCGGGTGTTCTTGACCGACTTGATGCGGCGGCGGATGTCGCGGGTGGAGGCCATGAGGGATTTTCGGTGGGAGGTTTTCGATTTTGGGCGGACCGGCGGCGCCGGGCGAAAATCGAGAATCGAAAATTAGTTTAGCCGGCGAAGCCGGCTTTCCACTCGTCGCACGCGGCCTGGAGTTTTGCCTCAAGGTCCTTGTCGAGGGCGGCCTTGGTGCGGATTTCGGTGAGCAGGGCGTCCTTCCGGGTCGTGAAGAAATCCTTCATCGCGGCCGCGGCGGCGACGACTTTCTTCGCGTCGATCGGGTCGAAGAAATTTTTCTGCATGGCGAAGAGAATCGAGACCTGCAGCTCGATCGGCACCGGGCTGAGCGCGGGCTGCTTGAACAGCTCGACGATGCGCGCGCCGCGCTCGAGCTGGGCTTTGGTTTTCGCATCGAGGTCGGAACCGAACTGGGCGAAGGCGGCGAGTTCGCGGAACTGCGCGAGTTCACCCTTGAGTTTGCCGCCGACTTGCTTGGTGGCCTTGATCTGCGCGGCGGAACCGACGCGGGAGACGGAGAGACCGACTGAGACGGCGGGACGGATACCTTGATTAAAGAGATCGGTCTCGAGGAAGATCTGACCATCGGTGATCGAGATGACGTTGGTCGGAATGTAGGCGGACACGTCGCCGGCCTGCGTTTCGATGATCGGCAGCGCGGTGAGCGAGCCCTTGCCGTCGAGGCGGGCCGAGCGCTCGAGGAGGCGGGAGTGGAGGTAAAATACGTCGCCGGGATACGCTTCCCGGCCGGAGGGACGCTTCAGGATGAGCGAAATCTGGCGGTAGGCGACGGCGTGCTTCGAGAGGTCGTCGTAGACGATGAGCGCGTCCTGGCCGTTTTCCATGAACCACTCGCCCATCGCCGCGCCGGAGAACGGTGCGAGATATTGGTTGGCGGGATTGTCGGCGGCGGGGGCGGCGACGATAATGGTGTATTCGAGCGCGCCCGCGGCCTCCAGGGCCGACATGGTGCGGACGATATTGGAATTCTTCTGGCCGACGGCGACGTAGATGGAGTAGACGGGACGGAACTTCGGGTCCTTGCTGGCGAGGCCGACCTTATTGATCTTGGCTTGGTTGATGATGGTATCGACGCAGATCGTGGTCTTGCCCGTGCCGCGGTCGCCGATGATGAGTTCGCGCTGGCCGCGGCCGATCGGGATCATCGAATCGATCGCCATGATGCCGGTGAAGAGCGGTTGCGAAACGGATTTGCGGACGATGATGCCGGGGGCGATTTTTTCGACGGGATAAGTTTCCGTCGCGGCGATGGGGCCCTTGCCATCGACCGGATTGCCGAGCGCATCGACCGCGCGACCGAGGAGCGCTTTGCCGACGGGCACGGAGAGCAGTTTGCCGGTGGTCTGGACTTCGTCGCCTTCCTTGAGCAGCGACACATCGCCGAGGACGACGCAGCCGACTTCATCTTCCTCGAGGTTGAGCGCGATGCCGATGGCGCCGCCCGGGAACTGCACCATCTCGTTATACATCACGGCGGAGAGGCCGTCGATTTTGGCGACGCCGTCGGCGACGGTCCGGATGGTGCCGGTGTTTTTCTTGACGGCCTTGCTGGAGAGCTTGGCGATCTGCTGTTCGATTTGGTCGAGGACGGTGCTCATCGGAAAAGGAGGGTTGGGAAGCGGGAAGCGGAAACGGGTGAGGGAAATTAGACGGCGGCCGCGAGCGCGGCGAGCTGGCCGGAGACAGAGGATTCGTAGGTGTCGTCGCCGACGCGGACGCGGAGGCCGGCGAGGAGCGAGTCGTTTTTCTTCGCGCGGGCGGCGACGGGGCGGGCGTATTTTTCGGACATCGCGGTGGCGATGGCGCCGAGCGTGGCTTCCTGGATGGCGCCGGCATGCTCGACGACGGCGAGACCGCGCGCGAACTCGGCGGCGACGAGCCGCTGGTAGGCTTTGAGCACCGCGAGCGTGTTCGCTGGACGGTGTTTCTCGATATACTCCAAGACGCCGGCGACCCGGTCGGCGGACAACGCGCCGTCGACCACGCTCAGTTTGAAAAACTGGCGCGAGAGGAGCTGGATTTGTTTTTTACCGGAGGCCATCGCGAAGCGCGGGAGAGGTTAGGCGTTGGTGAGCTCGCGCGAGGCGGCGTCGTTGTAGGCGGCGCGGTCAGCTTCGGTGAGCTTCTTCGCGAGGACGCGTTCGGTGGTGGTGACGACGAGGCGGGCGATTTCGTGGCGGGCATCGGCGAGCATTTTTTTGTGCTCGAGCTCGATGGACTGCTGGCCTTTTGCGAGGGCCTCGTTGGCTTTGGCCGTGGCTTCCTGAACCTGCTTGTCGAGATGATCCTTCGCGGACTTGCGCGCTTCGTCGATAATGCGGGAGGCTTCGACCGAGGCTTGCTTGAGGAGGGCGGCGGTTTCCTGCTTGGTCGCGTCGAGCTTGGCCTTCATGTCGTCGGCGTATTTCAGGCCGACGGCAATTTTCTGCTGGCGCTCATCAAGGGTCGCAAGGACGGGCTGGAAGGCGAACTTCCAGAGAATGAACGCGACGACCGAGAAATTCAGAATCTGCGCGAGGATGAACGGCCAGCTGATGCCGAAATCGCCGAGGATTTTGGAGACACCGCTGGCGGCTTCACCATGGGCGGCGGCTTGAGCGAGTAAGATCAGATGGGAGAGCATGACGGAAACGGGGAGAAGGGCCGCACCGGCGCGGGAAGCGCCGGCGCGGTGCGAGGGCAGGATTACTTACCGAGGAACAACGCGTAGAACGCGACGGCTTCGGCCAGCGCCATGCCGATGATGCCTTGCACGAGAATTTTCGTGGAGGCGCCAGGATTGCGGCCGACAGCTTCAGCGGCTTTAAAGCCGACAAGGCCGACGCCGATGGCGGCACCGAGGCAACCGAGGCCGCCTTGGATGGAGCCGGTGATTTCAGCGAGTGTGGTGATCATGATGGTTTCTGTTGTTGTTGGTTGGATTGCCGCCGTCCGCACGCGAAGCACGGTCCCGGCGGGAAAGAGAGGGGAAAATCAATGGGCGGCGTCTTTGGCGCCGTGGTCGTGCTCCGCGTGATCGTCGCCGTGGTTACAGATCAGGCCGATGTAAACGCTGACGAGGAGCGTAAACACGAACGCCTGCACGAAGCCGATCAGCAGCTCGAGAAAATAGAACGGAGCGGGCAGCCCCCACTTTTGGATGCCGCTCATGGCGTGCATGAGATTCTCGCCGCCATAGATGTTGCCGAAAAGTCGGAAGGAGAGCGAAATGGGCCGGAAAAGAATGGAGATGATTTCGATCAGGCCGGCGGCAAAGAAAATCAGGAAGAGCGGATAATAGATGATGGCGGGAGTTTCCTTTTGGTCGGCCTTGTTGCCGAAGATGTCCTTAATGATGAACGCCGGACCGGCGAAGCGCAGGATGAAATAGAGCCAGCCGATGAACGCGACGACGGCGAGGGCGACGGTGCCGTTCATATCGGCGTTGGCGGGACGGATGAGTTCCATCCAGTGGGATTCGCCGGGTTTCGAGTGGTCCAGCATGTAAATCGTGCCGACACCGGGGAGCAGGCCGCTCCAGTTTTGGATGAGAATGAAGGTGAACAGGCCGATGAGCAGCGGGAAGGAAGGTTTGGCAACTTTGTTGCCGACGATCGGGGCGGTGAGGTCGAGGATTCCCTGGACCAAATTTTCGACGATCGCCTGGCCGCGCGAAGGGATGAGTTGGGAGCGGCCGACGGCGAGGCGGATGGCGATGATCAGCGCGAGCGCGACGATCCAACTGGTCACCATGCTGTTGGTGACGGGCAGTGGGCCGAGGTGAAACAGGGCTTCGGCGGTCGCTGATACACCCGCATGCGCTTCCGCGCCAAGCGCCGGCAGGCTCGTGGCGGCGAGCTTGGAAACCAAAAAGAGGATTTTTCTGACCCAGAGCATGAGAGGTTTGAAGCGGTAGTGAACCGAGGAAAGAAAAGCAGAAAGGCCAACGCCCCACCCTCCGTCAACCCCCGAAATCACACGGTGCAAAAATGATCCGGATCGAGCACGGGAGGAGAAAAAGAAAAACGCTTTTCACCCGCGACAGGTTGATCATGGGATCGCGCTTCGGCAGGCGACCAGCGAACGGTGGCTCGAAGCGCGTTTTTGAAACACCGTTTCGTGCTCGAAGGGCCAGGGCTCGTCGACGAGCCGCCAAGCGGGGTGATGGCTGAGGGTGTGACGCGCGCTTTCGAAATAAGCCTCGTGATCCGTGCGAAAATAGAGGCGCGTCCCCTCCCCGGCGTGCAGCGCCGCGGCGTGGAGAAATTCCGGCTGCATCAGGCGGTGTTTATTGTGCCGCAATTTAGGCCACGGGTCTGGAAACAGAATGTAGATGGCCGCGAACGTGGCCTCAGCAGCGAGCGCGTGGAGAAAACCCAAGGCGTCGGCCCGCACAAAATGAAGATTCGATAATTTTGCACGGGCCTGCTTGCGATGGGCGCGCTCGATTCGTTCCTGGGCGATGTCGATGCCGACGCACCGCGCGGTGGGATGATGTTGCGCGAACGCCGTGAGGAAATGTCCATGGCCACAGCCGATTTCCCACGTGAAAACTGCTTGAGGAGGAAGAATAGCGTCCAGCGTGGCACCAAGCTCTTGGTGACGCGCCTCCATGCGCGCCAAATAATCGGCCTGTCGGACGGGTTGCTCCACGGTCTAGATGGCGGGGGGTGAGTTCGGTGTGGATGGGCCGCGGCCGGAGGCGATTAGCACCATCAAGATACTGATGTCGGCGGGATTGACGCCGCTGATTCGACTAGCCTGCCCGAGGGTGGTCGGCTTGAATTCTGCAAGTTTTAGGGCGCTCTCGCGCCGCAGCCCGCGCACGGAAAGGAAATCGAAGTCCGCCGGCAGCCTGATTTTTTCGATGTGGGACATTTTCTCGATCTGACGCTGCTCGCGAATCAGGTAGCCTTGGTAGCTAACGCGATAGAGCGCCTCATCCCTGATGGCGGCGGGTGCTTGCATGACGCGAGCTGGTAAGGAGGCGTTTGCTCGGTCTCGCCGGATGGCGTCTCCCCAAGTTCCTCCGTGGGTCCGGGTTTCCTCCAGAAATTGAACGAGATAATTTATTTGCTCTCGTTTACACTCGACTGACGTTAAACGTTTATTAGATAGTAAGTTATGTGTTTTTGAATGGTGGGCTAGTCGCAATTCAGCGCTGCCGTGATTAAACAACAATCGGTGCTCTGCTCTACTTGTAAACATGCGGTAGGGCTCATTCGTGCCCTTGGTTGTGAGGTCGTCGATGAGCACACCGATGTAGGCCTCATTTCGTTGGATGAGCATGGGCGGCGCCCCGCGCACTTTGTTTGTCGCATTGACGCCGGCCACCAAGCCCTGCGCCGCGGCCTCTTCGTAACCCGAAGTCCCGTTGATCTGGCCGGCAAAAAACAGCCCCTCCACTTTCTTGGACTCCAGCGATTGAAAAAGCTGGGTAGGTGGGGCGAAATCATATTCGACCGCGTAGGCCGGCCGCAGAATAACAGCCTGTTCGAGTCCCGGAATGCTCTGGACCATTTGAACTTGAATATCGAACGGCAGACTTGTTGACAACCCATTCACATAGAATTCGTTCGTTCCCCTACCCTCTGGTTCAAGGAAAAGCAGGTGTCGCGGTTTGTCGGAGAACCGAACAAATTTGTCTTCGATGCTTGGGCAATACCTTGGCCCCGTGCCTTCTATGTGACCGCCATACATGGCCGACAAATGGAGGTTGTCTCTCACCAGGCTGGCCGTCTCCGCCGTGGTGTGGGTCATCCAACAGGAAACTTGTTCACATCCTGGCCTCCACCCTGCCCTCCTCTCCCCGGTCTGTTCCACGTGGAACAGATCCTCGCGCTCTCGGGTATCGTGGAAGGCAAATAGGGTCGGCGTGCTGTCTCCTTTCTGCTCCTGCATTTTCCCGAAATTGAGGCTGCGACCAAGCAATCTGGGTGGCGTTCCAGTCTTCAAACGGCGCAACTCAATTCCAGCACTGATAAGACTTCCAGAGAGCGTTTTAGCGCTAAAGTCCCCTAGCCGACCGCCCTCATTTTTGTTTTGGCCGATGTGCATGAGACCCCGCAGAAATGTCCCGGTCGTGATGATGACCGTTAGTCCCATGAATTCGATGTCTAGGTTTGTGCGGCAGCCCCTAATTTTGCCGTGGTCGAATATGAGTTCTGTTACCGTCGCCTGGAAAATCCGGAGATTCGGCTGCAACTCCAAAGTGTGCTTGAGTCGAAATTGGTAGGCTTTCTTGTCGCACTGAGCGCGTGGCGACTGAACCGCCAGTCCTTTTGATTCGTTGAGCAAGCGAAACTGGATCCCGGTCAGATCGGTGTTGATGGCCATTTCGCCGCCAAGTGCGTCGATCTCTCGGACGATCTGGCCCTTCGCCTGCCCACCAATCGCGGGGTTGCAACTCATCTGAGCGATCGTGTCGATGTTACCGGTAAGGAGTAGGGTAGAGGCCCCCATTCGAGCGGCAGCCAGCGCCGCCTCCACTCCGGCGTGTCCTGCTCCGCAAACGATTACGTCAAACTGTAACACTTTAATATAGAATTAGTTGAACAATTTTGTTATTGCTACCAGCGACTGGAGTCCAGTGCAGGCGAGCTATTTGCCTATACAAAATTTTGCGAATAACTGGTCGAGCATTCGCTCATTATCAACCACGCCGGTGATGACGCCGTAGGCATTCAGCGCGCCGCGCAAGTCGCTGGCGAGCAACTCGGCGGGCCCGCTGTTCCCAATTTTCAACCGCGCTTGGCCCAGACAGTCGCGAGCCTCACCTAGCGCGTGACTCTGCCGGGCGTTAATCGCGATCAATTCGTCACCCGTATCCTGTCGAAATGATTCGGCCTGTCGGGCTATGGCCGCAATCAACTCGTCCAAGCCCGAACCAGTAAGCGCGGAAACTCGCGCGACCGGCAACCCCGGCAGGCCGGAGATTGGAAGCGTGGCCGCCGCCGCGACCAGATCGCACTTGTTGAGGATCACCAACGATTTTTCCGGGCGGATTATTCCCAACAACTCGACGGGGAGGGTGGGCGCGGGCTGCGTCGCATCGAACACGAGCAGAAACAAGTCCGCTTCAGCTGCGCGTTCGAGGGTCTTTTCCATTCCCAGCCGCTCGATCGGAGCGGGCGAGGGGTTGATCCCCGCCGTGTCGATCACCCGCAGGCTGTGCGGCCCGACCTGGATCTGTTCTTCGATAAAATCACGCGTTGTGCCCGGCTCGGTGCTGACCAGCGCGCGATCAAAGCCCACCAGGCGATTGAGCAGGCTGCTCTTTCCGACATTCGGTGGGCCCACGATCACGGTCTTGATGCCCTCGCGTAACAACGCCCCATAGTGGCTGGTTGCGAGCAACCGCCCGGTGTCGTGGATCAAGCGATCCACCTCGCGCGCGACCACCTCGCGATCCTCTCGCGGCAAATCCTCCTCGGGGAAATCAATATACGCCTCGACGCGCGCCAGCACGCCGAGCAGCCCGTCGACCAGCCCGCCCATGCGCCGGCCCAGTGCGCCCCGGAGCTGCTGGTTCGCCGCGGCGAGCGAGCGCTCACTGCGCGCCCGAATCAAATCCATCACGGCCTCCGCCTGGCTGAGATCCATTTTTCCGTTAAGAAACGCCCGTTCGGTGAATTCTCCCGGTTCCGCCGCCCGGCAGCCGCGGGCCAGCAGATCCTCCAGGATTTTTTGCGCAATGAACGGATTGCCGTGGCACGAAACCTCGAGCGCATCCTCGCCGGTGTAGGAGTGCGGGCCCGCAAAAAACGTGAACAACACGTCATCCAGCAGCGTGCCACCAAGATTCCGGTAGTCCCGGTGCCGCACCGAGCGGGGCGGGGAGTCCGGGCCGAAAATTTCCCGCGAGATCCGCGTTGAATCAGGACCACTGATACGAATGACGGCGAGCGCGGCGGTGCCCACGGGGGTGGCGAGCGCGGCGATGGTATCCTGCAGGCGAGGCATGAGCGGGCTGCCACGCTTCCCCCCCGCGCACCCCAAGTCAAACGCGCGCGCCATCCCGCGGCGGCCCACCGGCCCGCGGGCTTCGTTATCGTCCGCTCATCACCATCGGCTCGATCCGGCTCCCGTCAGCGACCTTGTCGCCGGGATAGACGATTACCCGGTCGCCCTCGCGCAGGCCGTCGAGCACCTCGGTTTCGACGCCGTTGCTCCGGCCCGGCTTGACGGCGTGGAGCCGCGCCCGCGTGCCGTCGATGACGAAGGCCTGCCACGTCCCGCCGCGTTGAAACAGCGCGCCCGCCGGAGCGCGCAGGGCGCTGGCATTTTCCCAGGTTACCACGCGGGCCTCAACCCGATAGCTGTCCCCGAGGGTGGGTCGCTTCTCGAGTGGATCGACAAAATCTGCCACGACATAAACGCGTTGTTCTTCGACACCCAGCGCCGAGATCTTGGTGAAAGCCGACGGCTCCACGTGGCGCACGCGCGCCGTCAGTGGCTCCGGGCCGCCCCATTGATCGAGCAGCACGCGGGCCCCGGGGCGAATCGCCACGCCGTCGCGCGACAGCACCTCGATGCGCACTTCTAGATCCCCTTGATCGCCGACCTCCATTAAAGGAAAGCCCGCAGGCACCACGCGCGCGCTTTCCTGAAATACGCGCAAGATCCTCCCGCCCACCGGCGACGTAATCGTGAGCGGCTCCGCGCCACCCCCGGCCGGTCCGGCGCCGGCCGAATGGGGCTGGCCACGCGCGAGCAGCGCGCGGGCCTGCTCCAGCTCAAATTCCGCGATCTGCGCGGCAAACTCGGCGGTGCGTTCGTCCTGCGCCGTGGTGGTCGCACGCATTTGCGCGGCGTCGAATTCCTGCGCGGACAAGACTTTTTGGGCGAAGAGCTTTTTTAGCCGCTCGAAATCGGCGGTGAACATTTGCGCGGCGGCCCGCGCCCGTTCCCGTTGCGCGACTGCGGCCTCGCGGTTCGCCCCGGCGGCCCGCACGCGCGCTTCGGCCTGCGCCAGGCTGCGCGCGTCGAGAAAATCCGCTCCGCTCGTCTCGAGCACGGCGAGCATCGTTTTTCCCGCCTCCACGATCGCGCCGGCTTTCCAGTCGATCCGGCGGAGCTGGCCCGCGACCGGCGCGGAGACCACATAGCGATTTTTTACGCGCGTCATGCCTTCCTCGTCGACGGTGACGACCAGCGGGCCGCGCGTGACGGCGATGACTTCGACGGCGACCGCGCTCGGCCACAGGCCGACGACGATCAGGGCCACGAAAGCCACGGCACCCAGCCACGGCAGCTGGCGGCGCCACGCGGCGGCGCCCGGTTTTTTGACCACAGAGGAGGGCAGGGGAGTTTCGTGCATGGAAAAATTTTGCTCAGTCGGGCAGTTTGAGGGCGCTGACCAAATCGATCTCGGCGAGTTTGCGCGCCGCAAAGAGCGCCGACAACGCCGAAGCCACCGCGACCACGAGCACGGCAAACGCGTAGTTGGCCGCCGTCAGCACGAGGGGGAGCCGCACCGTCTCGGTGTTCACCGTGGTGATGATGCCGCGGGCGAAAAGGCCGCCGATCACCAGCCCAAGGGGCAGGGCGACGATCGTGAGCAGCACGAGCTCGCCCACCAGCACCGCGCCGACTTCGCCGCGGGTGAAGCCGAGCACGCGCAGCGTGGCCAGCTCCCGCGCGCGCTCGGAGAGGGAAATGCGGGCGCTGTTGTAGATGATGCCAAACGCCACGATGGTCGCGAAGATCCCATACATTTTTTGCAGCAGGCCAATGCTCTCAGCGGTAGTTTTACGGAAACCTTCACGAATCGATGCCTTGATCACGCAACCGGCCGCGCGCGGCGTGTGTTTCACCGCGTAGAGAAATTCGGTCCACTGGCCGGCGGCGACGGCCAGGTGCGCGCCGCTGATTTGGTCGCCCTCCAGCAGCAGGCGATTGAGCGCGTGCCGCTCCATGTAGGCCGCCATGCCGGCGAAATCCTCCGCCAATCCCACGACCGGCACGGTCAGTTCGCGCTCCGCTCCTTCGAGGACCTTGGCAATGACCTCGTCACCGGGCCGCACATGCAGCACTTCGGCGAGCTTGGAGGAAATCACGATGCCGCGCGCAGGCAGGGCGAGTTGCTGCGGCCGGGCGTCGATGACGCGGCTCAGGTTGCCGTGCGCGGGCAGGCCCTGCAGCAACACCCGCCGCGTGATTGGACCGGCGCGCAGCTCGACCGGCACGAAGCGAAAGGGCTCCGCCAGCACGACGCCTGGCAGATGGCTGAAATCCGCGATGGCGCGCGCGGGTCCCGGCTCCACGAGTGACAGCGTGACGGTTTGCCGCTGCACGATGTCCCACTGAAAATCGAGCACGTAGGCGATGCCGTCGCGAAATGAATTGGGCACGATCAGAATCGCCGTGGCCAGGGCGAGGGCGAGGCACGTGAGTCCGCTGCGCACCGGGCGGCGCTCGATGTTGCGCAGCGCCATCCGGAACGACGGGGTAAACCAGCGGGCGGCGCCCAGCCGCTCGGCCAGGGCGGGCCGGAAGCTCGCGGGCGCCTCGGGCCGCATCGCCTCCGCGGGGGGCAGCCGCACCGCCCGCCGCACCGCGCCCGCCACGCCGACGAAGGCGGCGCCGGCACTGACCAGCGTCGCCGTCACGAGCACGTGCGTGTCGAGGAGGAAGTCGAGCTGCGGAAACCGGAAAAAAATATGATACATCACAACGAGCTTGTGTCCGAGAAACACGCCGCCGACGGCCCCGAACCCGACGCCGGCCACGACGATCGCGAGCGAGAACTTGAAATAATGCGCGCCGATCTGCGCGTTGCCGAAGCCGCAGGCCTTGAGCATCGCGATCTGTTCGCGTTGCAGCGCGATCTGGCGGCTGATCACCGAATTGGTCATGAACGCGGCGACACTCAGGAACACGAGGGGAAACGCCACCGAGAGACCCTGCAGGATGCGAATCTCGTCGTCCACGCGCCGATGCGAGGGGTGATTCGCGCGACCGTAGGCGCCGCGGGCGCCATACGGCGCGAGCACGCGATCAACCGCGGCGATGACGGCGCCCTCGGATGCGCCGGGGGCCAGGGTGAGCGCGACGGAGTTGAACGCGCCGTAGAGTTGAAAAGCCGTGGCGAGCTCGCGGTAGGGCATCCAAAATACGCCGTAGGTTTTGTTGTCGGGCAGCGCGGCCCCGGGCGGCGCCTCAAAAACAAATTCAGGCGAGAGGACGATGCCGGAGAGGGTAAAGGATTGTTTCCGGCCGTTAAGGATGGCGGAGATGACCGCGCCAGGCTTGAGGTCGTGCGCTTCCGCGAAGGCCTCGCCGACCGCGAGTTCGCTACGAGTCGTGCGGCCCACGGGCAGACGGCCGGCGCGAATGTAAGGACGGTTGAGCGCCGGCTCGCCGCGCTCGGGGAGTGAGTTGAGCAGGCCGACGGCGGGCTCCGCGAGACCGGGGACGTCGAGCGTGACCTGGATGGCGATGCCCGTCTGCACGACGGCGACTCCGGGAATAGCCGCGAGTTGCTCGCGGACGGAGTTAGGGGCGCGTTTGAGTCGCGCAAAGACCTCGCCGAATCGATGCTGCTCGTAGTAGGTGTCGCGCGCGGTTCCGAGCGAGAGGATGAGCGAGCGCGTCATGATCATCGTCGCGAGGCCGCACGCCATCACGAGCGCGACGGCGAGCGCTTGGGATTTAAGCGCGCGGAGGTCGCGGAGGAGTTTGCGGTCGAGGAGGCTCATGGCCCGAAATCGTTCCTCGTTCGCTTAATCTTTCTCGTGCGCTCGGGTTGGATCAAGGCGGCAGGACGGCTCGTTTCCGTGAAAAGCCGGGAGAACGAGAACGAAGAAAGAGAACGATTCATCGCGGGACGCGTTTACCACGCGAGATCGCGCACGGAGCCGCGGCGGGTGTTGGTGCGGCGGTTCACGATCCGGCCGTCGGAGAGGGTGAAGACGCGATCGGCCATGTCGGCGAGAATGGCGTTGTGCGTGATGATGACGGCGAGCGTGCCGAGGTCGCGGTTGATGCGTTCGATGGCTTCGAGCACGGTGATGCCGGTGTGGACGTCGAGTGCGCCCGTTGGTTCATCGCACAGCAGCACGGCGGGACGCTTGGCGATGGCGCGGGCGATCGCGACGCGCTGCTGCTCGCCGCCGGAGAGTTGGGCGGGAAAATGATCCATCCGCTCGCTGAGGCCCACGAGCTGGAGCGCTTCCTCCGGCGCCATCGGGTCGCGGCAAATCTCGGTGATGAGCGCGACATTTTCACGCGCGGTCAGGCTGGGGATCAGGTTGTAGGCTTGAAACACGAAACCCACGGCGTCGCGGCGAAACTGGGTGAGCCCCGGTTCGTCGGCCGCCGCGAGATTCCAGCCGCGGTAGCGCAGCGTGCCGTGGGTGGGCGAGTCGAGGCCGCCGAGCTGGTTGAGCAGCGTGGATTTCCCGCTGCCGGAGGCGCCGAGGAGCACGATGAGTTCGCTGTGAAACAAATCAAAATCGACCCCCGCGAGCGCCGTGACCGCCGCGGTGCCCTCGCCGTAAATCCGCTCCAGCCTGCGCACGTGAAAGACGGGCTCGCGGTCCCCATTGTTCCCGGCGGGCAGGTGAGGAGCGGAATCGGCGGCAGTCGGCATGGCGAAGAGGCCGCCGAGAGAACCGGTTCAGCCTGCGCGCCGCAACGCACAAACCGCCGCGCCCAGGAAAACGTGAGCGGTTCGCTGTTCGACGATCAAACGCCGGGAGGGCTGGTGGCGCCTACTTTTTTGGCGCCAGCTCGCGAATGAAGGCCCATGAGACTTCGGCGGTCTGGCCGTTGTCGTAGTGGACGAAGAAGCCGTGGCGCAGTTCTTCGTCTTGCTCGACACGAACGATGATGGCCTTAGGAGAAATCTTGTTCGCCTTGCGGATAGTCTTGTGCGGCTCGAGGAAAGAAAGGCCGTCGTCGAACTCCACCTCGAAGGCGTCTTCCCACTGACGGTAGGAGACGTTTTTCACCCGCGAGAACTTTGCCTTGCCAAAAGGGGCTTTGAGCGGGTTGAGAAGTTTCATAGGCGGCCTTCGGCTTTGAGCTGCCGCAGGATATCAACCACTTTTCGTGGTGGCTGCCAACTGTCAAGCGGGGCAAAATTGTCGAGGGCTACGCGACCAAGCAAATGGCCGTTACCATCCGAAATGTGAACGTGCCGGGGTTCGTGGTCACCAATCCACCAGTCGAAGATGTAGCCGCCTCGGCGAACGCGTCCCATGACCGGCAGCGACTACGCCGCGTCTTCGCTGCCGGCCGCCGGTTCGCCGACCTTGATGGTGACTTTTTCGAGGATCGCCTTGCCGATCTTCTCGGCGAGCTCGGGCTTTTCCTTGAGCGCGGCCTTCGCGGCGTCGCGGCCCTGGCCGACCAGCGCGCCTTCGTAGGCGATCCACGCGCCTTTCTTCTCGAGAATTTTGTGCTCGATGCCGAGGTCGATGAGCGAGCCCAGCTTCGAGATGCCTTCGTCATACATGATGTCGAACTCCACCTCGGTAAACGGCGGGGCGATTTTATTCTTCACGATTTTGATCTTCGTGCGGTTGCCGATGACTTTGCCGTCGGGCGTCTTGATCTGGTCCTTGCGGCGGATGTCGATGCGGACGGAGGAGAAAAACTTCAGCGCTCGGCCACCCGACGTGGTCTCGGGGCTGCCGAACATCACGCCGATTTTTTCGCGAATCTGGTTGGTGAAGATGCACACGCAGTTCGTCTTGCTGACGACGGCGGTGAGACGGCGCATCGCCTGCGACATCAACCGCGCCTGGCTACCCATGGTCATGTCGCCCATCTGGCCGTCGAGTTCGGCCTTGGTGATCAACGCGGCGACGGAATCGAGCACAATGACGTCGATGCTGTTGGAGCGGATGAGCGTCTCCATGATATTGAGGGCGTCCTCGCCGGAGTCGGGTTGGGAAACGAGGAGATCGTCGAGCTTCACGCCGACGACCTTGGCGTATTTCGGATCGAGCGCGTGTTCGACGTCGATGAAGGCCGCGAGGCCGCCCTTTTTCTGCGCCTCGGCGATGACGCTGAGACAGAAGGTGGTTTTGCCAGAGGATTCCGGGCCGTAGATTTCGATGATGCGGCCCTTGGGCAGGCCGCCGACGCCGAGCGCGAGGTCGATGGCGAGCGAGCCGGTCGAGAGCGTCTCGACCTTCATGCGGTGGTTGCTGCCGAGGCGCATGATCGAGCCCTCACCGAACTGCTTCGTGATGGCGGAGAGGGCGAGATCGATGTTTTTCTCGCGGGCGTGGACGGCAGGGGAGGGGGCGGCAGGGGCGACTTTGGCGGGAGCGGCTTTGGACATGATGGAGGCTGTTTGAGGGCTTTGGTTTTAGTGAAAGTGGGCTCGGTCGGCAGCGTGCGAGGCGGGTTTTACGAGGCAAGTGCGGAAGGACCGGCGTGAGCAAGCCCTGACGTGTTCATTTGCACACGTCAAGCTTTCTGTGGACGGGCCGGCGAAAGCTTGCCGGGTGCCGGCCGATCAGCGTGGACCGACTCCCGGCTTGAAGGCCGTCGCGAAATACACGGCGAGCAGGATCAGCGCGAAGCTCACCGCGTGCAGGAAGCGAACCTGATTCCGCCTGAGCGAGCGGACGGCTCAACTTGCGGATGGAATCAACTCCCGTTGGGCGGCTGGAACTCGCAGATTGACGGCGAGCCGGCCTGGCCATTTCACTTTGCCTCGTGATCGCCCCCATCGCGCCCTGGATTTCCCCCCGTTGCTCAACGGCGCCGGACGCCAGGGTTGGTTCCTGCCTTCGACTCTTGTCCGCGCCCCACGCGCCCGGCCGCCTCCGGTCAACGGGCTCGAAAAAAACCATGCGACCGAACCCCAAGTTGACACGTTTCGCTGCAGTTGGCGCGACCATGATGGTGATCGCGCTCGGGTCGCTGCTACCCGTTCGCGCCGCCACCGACTTCGCCAAATACCACAACTACGACGAACTTTCGGCCGCGCTGAAAACCGCGGTCGCCGCCCATCCCGAGCTCGCCAAGATCGAATCGATCGGCCGGACGAGAGAAGGGCGCGAGCTCTGGGCGGTGGAGATCGCCAACCGCACGGGGACTCCCGTCGACAGCCGGCCCGCCCTGCTCATCGCCGCCAACCTTGAGGGCGACCACGTGATCGGCAGCGAACTGGCCCTCTACCTTGCCGACTTTTTGCTCAACGCGTATGCGACGGACGCCGCCGTCAAGCAACGTCTCGACCACTCGGTGATCTACGTCGTGCCGCGGCTAAACCCGGACGGTGCTGAGCAGATGTTCGCGCCCGTCAAGGCGCTGCGCCGGAGCAACGCGACGCCGTTCGACGCCGACAACGATGGTCGCACGGACGAAGACGGGCCGGAGGATCTGAACGGCGATGGCGTGATCACCGTCATGCGCGTGAAGGACCCGAAAGGCCCTTACATGATTAGCCCGGAACACCCGAAACTGATGAAACGCGCGGATCCCGCCAAGGGTGAAGCCGGCGGCTGGGCGCTCCACCCCGAGGGCATCGACAACGACGGCGACGGTTTCATCAACGAAGACGGACCCGGCGGCGTCGATCTCAACCGCAATTTCATGCACCAGTATCCTTACTTCGGTGCCGACGCCGGCCGCTACATGGCGAGCGAAACCGAAACGCGGGCGATGCTCGAATACGTGCTGAAGCACCGCAACATTGCCGCGATCCTCTCGTTTGGCGAAAGCGACAATCTGATCGCCGCCGCCGGGCGGGCCGGCACCGCCGCGGCGATCAACCTCATCGATTTTGCCGAGGCCAGCAACGCGGGCGCCCGACGCGTTGGCCTCGCGGTGGATTTTGGCGGAGGTGCCGGCCGTGGCGGATTCGCTGCCGCCGCCGCCGGAGATGAATCGACGCCAGCGGCCGCCGCGGCTGGCGCGCGTGGCGCCCAAGCTCCGGCCGCGGGCGGCCGCGGCCCCGGCGTGCAGCCGGCCACCACGGTCAATGCGGCCGACACGGAGTATCTCAACACGATTGCCACCAAGTATCGCGAGTTGACCGGGCTGAGCAGCTCGGGCTACACGCGGGCGCCGGCCGGTGCGTTTTACGAATATGGCTATTACCAATACGGCGTGCCGTCGTTTTCGACGCCGGGCTGGGGCCTGCCCGCCGGCGCTCCCCCCGCTGGTTCCGCGACCGGAGCCCCCGAGGGCGAGGCGGTGGCGCGGCCGGCTGCACCTCCCGTGGACGCAGCAGCCGGCCGGGCCGGCGGCGGCGGCCAGCGCGGAGGTGCCCGCGGTGGACCCGGCCGGGGCGCTGGTCGCGGTGCCGGTGGTGTCGCCGGCGCTGCCCCTCCGGCTGCGGCGGTCCCCGAGGGGATCGATTTGCGACTCCTGAAATGGATGGAGAGCGAAAAAATCGACGGGTTCGTCGACTGGACGCCGTTCAAGCACCCGACGCTGGGCGACGTGGAGATCGGCGGCTTCAAGCCCTATGTGACCGTCAATCCGCCGGCAGAGAAAATCGCCGACCTCGGAGCGGGCCACGCCAAGTTCGTCGTCTACCTCACATCGCTCTTCCCGAAAATCGCGTTCGCCAAGACCGAAGCCACCGCCCTCGGTGGCGGCCTCTATCGCATCAAGGCGGAAATCGAAAACACGGGCTACCTGCCCACCGCGCTCGCGCAAGGCGTGCTGGCCCGGTCCGTGAAACCAAGCATGGTGCAGCTCGGCGTCCCCCCCGAATCGATCCTCACCGGCGCGGAGAAGACCAATTCCATCCCGACGCTCGCCGGTTCGGGCGGCCGGATGGCGTTCGAGTGGGTGATCAAGGGCAAACCCGGGACCTCCATTCCCCTCAAGCTGGTTTCGCAAAAGTCCGGCACCGACAGCGCGACGCTGCCGCTGAAATAACCGCCACCACGACGACGGAAATACGGACCATGAAAAAACTTTTCAAACCCACCGCCACGCTGGTCCTGCTGACCGCGCTCATGTTGCTGGAATCATCCGGCCTGTCGGCGCAAAACACTGCGGCCGCCGCCGCGCCCGCCCGCCCGGCCGCCGACTGGAGCCGCACCCCGACCTCGGAGCCCACCTACAAGGTGCGACTGGACTTCAACCGCTGGCACGACGTCGCCGATCTTCAGGCCGACCTGCGCACGCTCGAAAAAGCCTACCCGAAATTTCTGAAATACATTTCGCTCGGCAAGAGTTACGGCGGCCGCGACATCGCCGGGATTATTCTCAACAATCCCGACACCGGTGCCGACACCACCAAGCCGGCGATGTATATCGAGGCCAACATCCACGGCAACGAGATCCAGGGCGGCGAAGTCTGCCTCTACACGATTTGGTATCTGATGGAGAACTATGGGAAGATTCCGCGCATCACCAAACTCGTCGATGAGCGGGCGTTCTACATCGTGCCCTCGGTCAACCCCGACGGTCGCGATTATTTCATGCACGGCTCGGGCCAGGGTGCGCGCACCGGACACCTGCCGCTCGACGAAGACAACGACTATCTGTTCGACGAAGACGGCCCGGAGGATTTGAACGGCAACGGCGTCATCGAGCAGATCCGCAAATACGTGCCCGGCCAGGGCACGCACCGGAAAAGCGCCGCCGATCCCCGCATCCTGGAAGCCGTCAAACCGGGCGAATTCGGCGACTACGTCCTGCTCGGCGTGGAGGGCATTGATCACGACGGCGACGGCCGCGTGGGCGAAGACGGTCCCGGCGGCTACGATCCCAACCGCAACTTTGCGTCCGACTGGCAGCCGAACTACGTCCAGCGCGGCGCGATGGAGTATCCGTTTCAGTTGCCCGAGGCGAGGGCCGTCAACGATTTCCTCCTCGCCCATCCGAATGTCGCCGGTCTCCAGACCTACCACAACAGCGGCGGCATGATCCTGCGCAGCCCCGGGGCCGAATCGATCGGGGAATATCCGGCGGCCGACGTCCGCGTCTATGATGAAATCGGCCGGACGGGCGAGCGCATGCTGCCCTATTATCGCTACCTGATCATCTGGAGCGGACTTTACACGGTGCACGGCGGCACCACCGACTGGGGCAACGACACGCTGGGAATCCTGTCGTTCTCGAACGAGCTGTGGAACGTCGGGCAGTATTTCAACAGCCCCGAGCTGAAGGAGCAGCAAAGAGATCCGGAGAGTGTGATCGCTCCGCGCGTGGCCAATAATTTCTTCAACGACAAACTGGAGTTCGGTGACGAGCTGACGGAGTGGAAGGCCTTCAAGCACCCGCAATTTGGCGACGTCGAAATCGGCGGGACTTTCAAGAAGACCTTTGGCCGCCTGCCACCGCGCTTCATGAACGAGGAGCTCTGCCACCGGAACATGGCGTTTTCCCTCTACCAGGCCGACGAAATGCCCCAGATGGCGATCGGCGAAACCAAGGTCGAAAAAATCGCCGACGGCGTTTTCAAACTCTGGGTGGACCTCAACAACCCGAAGGTGACTCCCACGATCCTGGCCAAGGCCGCGCTGAACAACGTCGTGCCGCCGGATTTGTTGACGATCGACGGCAAGGGACTCGAAGTGCTGGCGGCCAGCTGGGTGCCCAACAAGTGGCGGCCCGGCGTAGCCCCGATGATTGATCAGAAGGACTTGAAACGAATCATGGTCCGCAACGGCCACCCTGGCCGCACCATCCGCACCGTGCAATACCTCGTCCGGGGATCGGGTAGCGTGTCCGTCACCTATGCCACGGTGAAAGGTGGCACCGTGCGGAAGGTGATCGCGCTCCAGTAGCGTTCATGGGCGCCGGTGCTGGGGAGACCGGCCGCGCACCGGTCCAGTTATCGACCCCCGGCGCCGCCCGGCTTGAAGGCCGTCGCGAAATACACGGCGAGCAGGATCAGCGCGAAGCTCACGGCGTAGTTCCACGTGAGTTTTTCGCCGAGCACGAACCACGCAAACGCGACAAACACTCCCAGTGTGATCACCTCCTGCGCGATTTTGAGTTGATACCCACTCAGGCCGCTGGCGTAGCCCCCGCGATTCGCCGGCACCATCAGGCAGTATTCGAAGAACGCGATGCCCCACGCCATGAGGATCACGAGCCAGAGCGCCTTGCCCTCGAAAATCTTCAGCTTGAGCTGCCATACCAGGCCAGCGTCATGAAAATATTGGAGGCGACGAGGAGGAGGATGGTTCTCATATTCTGAAAAAAGGAATTAACCACGGATCACACGGATGGACACGGATCACACCATCGCCGCGTGGATCGAATCCGCGCTCATGCGTGAAATCCGTGGTCAAAAATCAGGCATCAGAGCTGGTAGTAAACCCGGAACCACTCGACGAACTGCTTCAATCCTTCCTCGAGTGGCACTTTGGGCGTGAAACCGATCGCGGCCTGCACGCGCGTGAGGTCGGCGCAGGTTTCAAACATGTCGCCCGGCTGCGGCGGGAGCAGTTCGACCTGCGCGGAGCGGCCGAGGAGTTGCTCGAGCATCTTTACGAAGAGCAGGGTCTCGACCGGGCGGTGATGGCCGAGATTGAAAATCCGCATCGGCGGGGTGGGGGACTCGGCCGGCGGATAGAGCAGCACCTTCACGACGCCGTCTACGATGTCGTCGACATAGGTGAAGTCCCGGAGATTTTTCCCGTGGTTGAACAGTTTCAGCGGTTTGCCCTCGCAGATCGCGCGCGCGAAGATCGTCGGCGCCATGTCGGGCCGGCCCCACGGGCCGTAGACGGTAAAAAAGCGCAGGCCGGTGATGCGGAGCCCATGGTTGAGCGCGTAGCTGTGCGCCATCAGCTCGTTGGCTTTCTTCGTCGCCCCATAATACGACACGGGTTGATCGGTGTTGTCCTCCTCGCGAAACGGCGACTTCGCGCCCGCGCCGTAGACGCTGCTGCTCGACGCAAACACGAGGTGCTTCGGGGGCGTGCGGCGGCATGCTTCGAGCACGCTCGCGAAGCCGGCGAGGTTGCTGTGCGTGTAGGCCACCGGATTTTCCATGCTGTAGCGCACGCCGGGCTGCGCGCCGAGATGCACAACATACTCCGGCTTAAAATGCGCCATGAGGGCGGCAAATTTTTCCGCCTCCGCGAAATCCGCCTGCACGAAACGGAAATCCTCGATGGCCGCGAGTGCGGCGAGCCGGGCCCGTTTGAGCGCGACCTCGTAGTAGTCGCCCACGTTGTCCACACCGAGCACCTCGCAGCGCTTCGTCTCTGCGAGACGGCGCGCGACGTGGTAACCGATGAAGCCGGCTGCGCCGGTCACGAGGACTTTCATTCGCTGCGTGATAGGGCCCGCCGCGAACGGCGGGAAGCTCCAAATTCCAAATGCCGCAACGGAGGGGCGCGCCTCGTGCGCGCCTTGGCCCGAAGGGCGCGGACAAGCCGCGCATCTACGCCGGCCGGTGCCGCGCGGCCCATATCCGCCTTGCGGCGTCCCGCGGCGTCCGCGAGTCTCACGCCGCTCCCAGCATGACCGCCCCGACGACAACCGCTTCGCGTGCGGTCTTCCTCAGCTACGCGTCCCAAGACGCGGAGGCGGCGCGGCGTATTTGCGAGTCGTTGCGGGCGTCGGGCATCGAGGTGTGGTTCGATGCCGACGGCGGACTC
>SIBG01000040.1 GCA_009695305.1 Opitutus sp.
ACACTTCCACGATGCTCTTGCCGCCGTCGGCTTCCCGCAAAATGCGGATCTTTTGCTCCGTCGCGTGGTGTTTTCCTTTCATGGTCTGGGCTCCTTCTAGGGCCGCAGACTAACCTTACAAGTGGCCCGGATTTCGGGGGATCACCGCACTGGCTTCAGCGGTGCCGCCCCGGCGGTTTTGACCGCCGCTTCGTCCATGCCGCTGGCGAAAAAGTCGCCGACCATCTTCTCGACCGGTGTGCCGCCGGCGGTCTTGGCCGCAGCGCGCTCGCAGATCGTGCGAAGATTCGCCACGTTTTCCTCGGCGAGCTGGTTGAAGCCGCCCCAGCGCGACTGGTCGGCCGGGATGGGTTTGTTCTTCAGCCACGTGCCGTTGACGTAGCGGTAAAAGTCGTCCTGCGGCTTCACCGCGAGGTCGAAGTTCTTGAGGTCAAGCGCGGCGCGCGCGCCGGCGGCGAGGACGAGAGCGGTCGCCAATACGACCAAGAGGAATTTTCGCATGGGCGCAGCGTGCGAACGCGCGAGCCCAGTGCAAGCGCGATACGATGAACCGTGGCTCGCGCCGCCGCTCAGGGCGCGAGCGCCTTCAGGCCGACCGATTTCGCCAGTGCGACTTACCGCGCATCGTAGGTCACGAGGGTCCGGGCGCCGAGTTCCAGCGCCGAGGCCACGTGCAGGACATCGAGCGCGCGAGTGCCGAGCGTGATCGTGTGGGTGCGGCTCAATTCCGCCGTGCGGTCAAGGGCGCGGCGCCAGAGAAGATCGGCGTGAGCTAACCGCCCCACGGCAAAGTCGGCGCGGAAATGGGCCGAGATTGCCTCGTGCTGCGTGGCACCGATGTCGCCGCAAAATTCGGCGAACGCAAACGCGTTGGCCAGCTCCGCCGAGACAAACCTGGTAATCGGCAATGCGCCCAAACAAGTTGTCCGCCACGCGGCCATCGCGCGAGATCGCGGCTCGTGCAGGTGATGACGACCTCGCCCTCCCGTTCGACGCGGGTGCGGATTTTCGGGAACGACGTGCGCAGTTCGCGGATCGTGGCGGTGCTCATGGCGTGTGACTCACGCGTGAGTCACACGGCCTGGCAAGGGGCAATATCCGCGCCCGCGTGCTCAATACGAATACGTCGTCGTAAACCGAAACTCCCGCGGCTGGACCAAATCGAGACGCGTGTAGGCCGGGCCGCGGCCGCCGGGGAGGTTGAAGCCGTCGGGCGAGGCCGCGGAGAACGCGAGCCGGGACGGGATGAAGTCGGACCGATCCAGCAGATTGTTGACGTTAACTTGGAAGCGGACCCGCCCAGGCAGACCGCGGAATTTCCGCGTGTAACCCATCATCAGGTCGGCGGCGGTGATGACCCGGCCCCGGATCTCCTCGTCCTTGGAATTGGAGCCGATGATGTTCGCGCTGCGCCAGCGCCAGCCACCGCCGATCGTGAAACCCTCGAAGCGCCCACCGCGGACATCATACGCGGTGAACAGGCTGACCTTGTGCGGCCGCACGCCCCAGCTTTTCAGTTGCTGTTCCCGCTCGTCGTTGAACGCGGCCGTCAGATCGAAAACTTCCTGCGCGATCGTGGCGCCGTTCGAGGTCGTGAGCACGGAGGGATTCGCCGCCGCGGTCGCCCGTCCGAGTTCGAGCCACTTGGCGATTGCCCCGCCCGCCTCGAAAGCGGCTGGATCGATCACGTAACGGCCGGTGGAATCTTGCCGCACGCCCTGCGTCAGCAGCACGGCATCCGCGCGCTTCAGGCCGTAGAAGAGCACCGCCTCCGGGGCCAGCTCGGTGCGGCCGGAGGTGGTGTAGGAGTAGTTGGCGACGAGCCGCCAGTTCCGCGTGAGGTTGGCCGTGATGCGCGCCTCGTAGCCCTTCGAATCGAAATCCGACGCGACCGACGACGCCGGCGGCGTGTATTTTTTCCGGATGGGATCCCACTCGGTGGCGCTGAAGGGCCGGCCGGCGCCCGCGAGCACGGTGCCAAACGCGTCCATCACCCGGGTGTTCGCGCCGGTGAGCGTCCCGGTGAACGGCGCCGTCACGCGGCCGATCTCGCTGCCGGTAAAGTAAACGACGCGCGCATTCAACCGGCCCTCGAGCAGATCGAAGCCCAGGCCGAAGTCCTGGCCCCTGCCCTTCGACAGCGGCGCAAGATTGCCGTCGGGAAACACCGTGCGCGCGAGCGGCGGAATGCCGACGTTGGAGGACTTGTTGCCGATCACGGAGAGCCACTCGAACGGATGGTAGACGACGCCGGCGGTGCGCGTCTGGCCGAGCATGAAGTTCGCGGTGCCTTTGGCGGGATTGAGGTCCACGACATCGCCCATGATGGGATCGTTGAGGTAGCCGAGCTGGGTGTTTTTCACGCGGTCGTCACGATAGCCGAAGGTCGAGACCAACTTCGCATTGAAGAAGAAGCTCTGCGTCGCGATCATCTTCGAATCCATCTTCTGCACCATGCCGCCGTTGTCCGCGCCGCCCGCCGCCACGTTGGCGTAGGCGGTCTGAAAGCTGCGGCTGCCGATGTTCAGCGTCGGCGGCAACGAACGCCAGTCGCCGGTGCGATACGTCCCGTAGTTTCCTTCGGTGAGATAATTCCTCACCGTCACGCGGTTGTTCGGATTGCTGGGATCGGTGTTGAACGGCCGGCCGGCGAGCACCAGCCACGAATTCGCCCGGCGATCATTGATGGCGGCGCGCGAGACGGACGCCGCGAGGCGGTGGCGACCAAACCATTTCCCTTTCGGCTCAAACGTGTAGGAGGCGGAGAGCCGCGACTCCCGGCTGTCGCCGTAGTGGATGTCGCGCGTCCAGGTGCCGTCGAAATACATCCGACCCACGTAGGGATTGACCAGGCCACCGACGCCGAGCGTGCGGTTGGCCTCGCCGCGGAGCATGGGGGTGGTGCCGTTCATCACGTTGACGATGGCGCGCGTCTCCTGGTAGTTGTGCGAGAGGTTGAAGATCAAGTTGCGCGTTGGCTGCCAGTCCGCGCTAAAGGTGTAGTTGTGGAGTTTTTGGTCGCGAAACATGCCCGGGCCGACCGCGTTGCCGTTGAGCGGATAAAACTTGGGATCGTAGATACGCAGCGTCGGCGCCGTGATGCCGCGCGTGCCGTCGGGCGCGCGGACGGCGGCATTGTTGTAGCTGCCGGTGAAGAAGGTGCCGATCGCGTCGAAAATCGAATGGTCGTTTTCGATGTAGATGTAGCGGTGGGTGGTGCCGCCGACCGCGCCATCGCGGCCCACGACGCCGAGCAACTGCTGCGCAGCGGTCGGCAACGTGTTGTTGGGGGTGAACGTGACCGCGCCGACGCCGAGCGCCTCGCGGTTGTCATACCACGCGAGCACCTGCTCGGCGTCGCTGAACGAGCGGACGATGGAGCCGATGTCGCGGCCAACCTCGCCCATCGCGGTGATCGTGACGGACTTCAGCGGGCGCCAGGTGACAGAGCCGAAGACGCGATCTTTGTCCTGAAAATCAAAGGCGCGCCACCCGCCGTTTTCCTGGTGCAGCGCGGCGACGGACACCGCGAGCTTGTTCTTGAGCACGACTCTATTCGTATCGACCTCGAGCCGTTGGCGCGACCACGAGCCGAGGCCGTAGCGAATCGCGCCGGTGTTGCGATGGGTCTCGGCGATCTTCGACGACTGATTGAGCAGGCCGCCCGGCGCGCCGATGCCGAAGAGAATGCTGTTGGGCCCGCGCGCGTCCTCGAAGCGGCCAACGCGATACGGATCAGTCGGCGTGATGCTCGTGAAATAATCCATGCCGATGCTCGCGAGCAGTCCGCGAATCTGGATGCCGGCGAAGAGCGCGTGGCCGCCGATGATGCGGTTCTGCTCGGAGGAGGCGCCCTGCGAGTTGGTGTCCATCTCGGAGTTCACGGAATACTCGAGCAAGTGCGCGAGATCGGTGATCGCGAGGTCGTCGAGGAATTCCTTGGTGAAGACGGACACCGAGCTGGCCGTGTCGCGCAGCTTCGTATTGAGCCGGCTGCCGGCGAGCGTGTTCTCGGCCGCGTAGCCGAGATCGTTGTTGGTGTTAACGGTGAACGGGCTGAGCTCGATCACCTCTGAGTTGGTCTCGGGTTTCGGTGGAGAAACCGGCGCGATGGCCTGGGCCAGTAGCGCGGCGGGCAGCAGAAGAATGCTCGCGAAGACAGTGAGGATATTGGGGTTCATGGTCCGCAATGGATTTTGGGGAGACGCCGCGAGGGGTTCGCGGCAAGGTCGGAAGCAACCCTGCTTTCGCCTGCCGCCACGTCAATCCCGACCGGCGCAATTTGGCGAATCCCGCCTCGCGCGGCAGCCACCGCCCACGATGAACAATGCCTACTTCACCGCCGCCACCAGACTGTTGAGAAATTCCTCGATGTTGGAGTAGCCGCTCTTCGCGAGTTTCGCGGCGTCGCTGGCGTCACGCGGATTCAGTCCGCGGGCAGTTTCCCAGGCGTCGGGGATGCCATCGTTGTCGGTGTCGATCGGGAGTGGGCCGGACTTCAATTCAGGCCAGCCGCCGACTTCGGTTTGCGAGTTGATGAGATGGCCGCCGCGCGTGCGAACGTGGCCCACGAGCCGCGTGTCGACCGCGTCACGCACCGGGAGCGAGGCGCCGACGGACGCGAGCACGAGTTCGTAGGCCTCCTTGGCGGAAACCGTCCTGACCGGGGCAGTCACGATGGGAGTCGCCGTGGTCCGAGCCTGCGGCTTGCCCTCGAGTTCGTAGGCGTCGATGAACTTGGAGTTGTCGGCGGTCAGTTCGTCGTGGCCCTCGAAAATATTGCCCTGGAGATAAAACGTGATGTTCGAGTCGGCGGGCTTGTTGCCGATGTGAATCGGCGTCCTCGCGGTGCTGCTGGGGCCAGGGCGGATGTAGTTGCCGACGTAGTTGGCGCTCCAATGGCCCTGCGTAAGACCAGACGCGGTGCCACCGAAGTCGTAGATAACGTTGTTGCGCACGTCGAAAGTCGGCGATGGCGGGCGATCGTAGGCGTCGCCGAGGCGCGGGTTGCGGGCGTCGTTGTGAATCCAGAGATTGTGGTGCCATGACATCGGGCCGTTGGCGCGCGCGAGCGAGCCGTAGCCGTGTTTGCCTTTGGCGTGCTTGCTCTGGTTGAGCGACTCGCCGATGAGGCACCACTGAATGGTGCAGTTCTCGTCGATGCCCGAGGTCGAGAGACATTCGTCGATCGACCACGTCGCGGAGCAGTGGTCGAGGATGCAGTCGTGCGCGCCGTTGAGGAGATCGATGCAATCGTCCTCGCGGCCGCTCACATCGCCGAGCCGACTGCGCAGGTAGCGCACCACCACATCGTGCGTCGCGATGCCAAACGAAGCGTCGCGCAGGCACACGCCGTCGCCGGGCGCACTCTGGCCGGCGAGAGTGAGGAAGGGTTTCGTGACGGTGATCGGCTTCTTCAGCGTGATCGTGCCGGCGATGCGGAAGAGCACGAGGCGCGGGCCGTCGGCATCGCACGCGGCGCGGAGACTGCCGGGGCCGGAGTCGTCGAGGTTGGTGACGAAGAGAACTTTTCCGCCGCGGCCGCCGGGCGTGTTCGCGCCGAAGCCCTCGGCCCCGGGGAAGGAGGGGAGCGCAGCGGAGAATGCCGGAGCCGCCAGGACGAGCGAGACGGAGAGAAGGAGCGAGGGAGGGAGGGAAAGGTGCGGGGAGGTTTTCATTTTTCTTTACTGTCATTGCGAGGGAGGCGAAGCCGACCGCGGCAATCCAGCGGAATTGCTTCGGCGCTGCGCTCCTCGCCATGACAGGCTACTTGGTGGCGGTAAGAGGATTCCAATGGTCGGTGCCGCCGAGGACGTGGGCGAGATCGCGCTGCTGGGTGGCTTCGGTGGCGGTGAGCTGGCGCGAGCCGGCGATGCGTTGTGAGACGTCGAGCGGTTGGCCAGCGAGGTCGGTGGTGTGAAATTCCCAGAAACGCGTCGTCTCCTTTGAGGCCGCGGCACCCGGCCCGTCGAAGACCCAGCCGGCGGGCGTCACAAATTTGCCCATCGCGCAATTGATGAACGCCACATGGCTGTGCGGAAACCGGGCGGGGTCGATGCGCGCGAGCACGAAGCGCTTGAGGTCGGGCGCGGTGTCGATTTTGCAGTCGACGAAAACGTAGCCCTGCTGGTTCGCGCCGTTGCGCGACTGCACGAGATAGCCGTCGTGCACGGCGAAGATGTCGCACCGGTCGAAGTAAACCGCGCCGGCGCCCCAGATGAAATCCACGTCGCCCTCGATGTAGCACTCGCGCACGTAGACGCGGCCGTCGAGGCGCAGCGTGTCCTGGAAACTCTTGAAGTCGCAGTGGTCGAGCACGACGCGGTCGGCGCGCACGCGAATCGTCTCGGCCTGCGAGCCGCCCTTGCGGGTCGTGTTGTGGAGGGTGATGTTTTCGAGCCGGAAATCGTCGGCCAGCAGCGTAAACATTTCGCGGCGCTGTGGGTTGAGATTGGCGTTGTTCGTGGCGGCGATGATCGTCTGCTGGCGGGCTTCGCCGCGAATGGTGAGTTTTTTCTTTTCCGCCGAAACGACGACGAGTTCGGGATAGGTGCCCCGGCGGACGAGAATCGTCGTGCGCGCATCGGAGTTGGCCGGCGCGGCGTCGATCGCGGCCTGGACGGTTTTGAAATCGCCGGAGCCATCCCCGGCGACCACCAGATCTTTGGCGGCAACGCATGACGTCGCGAGCAGTGCCGTGATCGCGAGCAAGCGGAAATGCATCATGTTCCAGCTAGACGCGGCAGAACCGAAGTCGTGACGGCGACAGTTCCGATCCAACTCGGGCGCAGGACTCATTCTGAGCGCGGGCCGCGCTCGAACTTCAGCGGGCCTCTTCAGTCCGACTTCGTCACGCGGCCCGGTTCGCGCGAACCACTGCCTTTGCGCTGCGTGAGCACATCGCCCAGTTCAGCGCGCATTTTTTCCGCGAACGCTTCGAGTTGCTGCACCATGGCGGGATGCTGCGCGGCGACGTTGCTCGTTTCGCCCACGTCGTGCACGAGGTCGTAGAGTTCAGCCGTCGCCACGGTGTGGTTCTCATATTTGGCCGGGATACCGCCGGTGCCGCCGGTGCGGCCGTTGAGCGTGCGGTAAGCATGCGGGAGTTGCAGTTTCCAGCGCCCATCGGGGCTCGTCACCGCCTGCAGGGCGTTTTGTTCGTAGTAAAAGGCATAGCCGTCGTGCGGGTTTTTGGCGCCCGGTTCGCCGACGATCAGCGGCCACACATTGAGGCCGTCGATGGCGTGCGCCGGCAACGGCGCGTCGATCAGGTGGGCGATGGTGGGCAGCAGGTCGATGGTCATCATCATGTCGCCACTCGTGGTGCCGGCGGGAATTTTCCCGGTCCAGCGCATGAGCGTCGGTTCCCGCGTGCCACCTTCCCAACACGTGCCTTTGCCCTCGCGCAGCGGACCGGCCGAGCCGGCGTGGTCGCCATAGCTGAGCCACGGGCCATTGTCGCTGGTGAAAATCACGAGCGTGTTGTCGTCGAGGTGATGTTTTTTCAACGCGGCGAGGATTTCGCCCACGCTCCAGTCGAGTTCCATCACGGCATCGCCAAAAAGTCCCCGGGTGGATTTGCCCCGGAATTTGTCGCTCACGTGCAACGGCACATGGACCATGGAGTGCGCGAGATAGAAGAAGAAGGGGCGGTCCTGGTTCTGCTCGATAAACTTCACGGCACGCTCAGTGTATTGCGTCGTGAGCTGGTTTTGATCCTCGTGGCCCAGCTCGGTCTTGATGACGTGATCGCCCTCGATCAAGGGCAGCGGCGGATAGGCGCCCGCCTTCGCCTCGGGATGCCGCGGCCACATGTCATTCGAGTAAGGCAGGCCAAGGTATTCGTCGAAGCCGTGGTGCGTGGGGAGGAATTGCTTCGGCGTGCCGAGATGCCACTTGCCCGCCATGCCGGTCGCGTAGCCTTTTTGTTTCACGAGTTCGGCCACGGTCAGTTCGGTCGCGGCCAGGCCATGCTTCGCGGCGGGCCCCAGCGCTCCGTGGATGCCGATGCGGTTCGGATAACAGCCGGTCAGCAGCCCCGCGCGCGACGCTGAGCACACCGGCTGCGGCACGTGGAAATTCGTGAACTTGCGGCCCTCGGCGGCCATGCGATCAAGGTTGGGCGTCGGGTAGGCCGTCGCACCAAACGGCCCGATGTCCGCGTAGCCCATGTCGTCGATAAAAATGATGACGATGTTGGGCCGGCCGGAAAAGGCGCGGAGTGGGGTGACCAAAGTCAGAACTGTCACGAACGCGGCGAGGGCATGGCGAAGAATTTTCAAGGGGTGCAGGAGGGGTAAGGGTGGAAGATGTGCGCGACCAACGTCCGCTATGCGCGGCCCGGGGCGGGGCGCAAGGACGATATTTTCCAGCGGCGCGCACCGCGGCCGCGGCACGGTGTTCGCTCCCGCCGCGCCGCGGCGCATGCTCCGCGTTTCAGATTATCGAAGGAACGCTTCGTGCAAGCCGCCGTCGACGGTGATGACCTGGCCGGTGGTCTTGCTGAGGCGCTGGCTCACGAGAAGAAAATACGCCTCAGCCTGATCCGCCAAGGTGATGGGCGACTTCGTCAGCGTGCGGTCGGCGTAGAATTGCGCGAGTTTGCTGACCAGCGAATCGGTCTCTTCCTTGTCGGAGTAGGGAATGCTGTATTTTGCGAGCGAGCCGATGACGCGGTCGCGCGGAAACATCGCGGAGCCCTTCACCACGGTCGCGGGCGCGACGCCGTTCACGCGCACGAGCGGCGCGAGTTCGATCGCGAGTTCGCGCACGAGGTGATTCGCGGCGGCTTTCGAAACATCGTAGGCGACAGAACCTTTTTTCGCGACGACGGCGTTGGCCGAGGTGGTGAGCACTAGGTTGCCGCGCAGGCCTTGTTTCTTCCACGTCTTCGCGGCCTCGTCGCCAACGAGGTAGGCGCCGGTGACGTTAATCGCAAACGTGACCGGCCACTTGTCGTCGGGAATGTGGCCGGTGGTGTTGCTCGGCACGAAGATGCCCGCGGTCACGCAGATCGAATCGAAGCCGCCATAGGCGATGGCGACGTCGTCGAGCATCCGGCGGATCGAAACGCGATCGGTGATGTTGGCGGCAAGCCCGATGGCTGAGCCGCAATTCGAGCGGCCGGTGCCGGCGACGCCGATGCCCGGGCCGTATTTCGCGGCGATCTCGTTCGCGGTCTCTTGCGCCGCGGCTTCGTTGAGATCGACGCACACGATGTGCGCGCCTTCCTTCACCAGCCGATGCGCGGTCTCCTTACCGATGCCAGAGCCCGCGCCGATCACGACGACGACCTGCCGCGCGAGTTCCTTCTCCGCGGGCATGCGCTTGAGCTTCGCTTCCTCGAGGAGCCAATACTCGATGTCGAACGCTTCCTGCTGCGGGAGCGCGATGTATTTGTCGATCGCCTCGGCGCCGCGCATGACTTCGACGGCGCAATTGTAGAATTCGGCGGTGACGCGCGATTCGGATTTATCCTTGCCCCAGGCGATCATGCCGAGACCGGGGATGAGCACGACGGTCGGATTCGGATCGCGCATCGCGGGCGAGTTGGCGTGTTTGCATTTCGCGTAGTAGGCGGCGTAGTCCTTGCGATAGCGCTCGATGCCGGTCGCAAGTTTCTCGCGCAGCGTCGCGAGGTCTTCCTGCTGCGGGTTCCAGTTCACGTAGAGCGGCTTGATCTTCGTGCGTAGAAAATGATCGGGGCAACTCGTGCCGAGTTCGGCGAGGCGCGCGGCATCCTTCGAGTTGACGAAGCGGAGAATTTTGTCGTCGTCCTGCACCGTGCCGATGAAACGCTTCTGGGTGGAGACGAGGCCGCGCAGTGCCGGCAGGATGGCGGCGAAATTGTCGCGGCGCTTTTCAGGCGAGAGCGATTGGTATTTCGCCCCGCCGAACGCGGTGCGGTCGCCGCCCTTCGCGGCGTATTTCGCCTCGATGTAGGCGGAGGCCTGCTCGATGCAGTCGAGCGTCCACGTGTAGCAGGCCTGCTCGTCATTGTCCCACGAGATGAAACCGTGCTGCCCCATCATGATCGCCTGCACCTTGGGATTTTTCTTCGCAATCTCCTGCATCGCGAGGCCGAGCTCGAAGCCGGGGCGCATCCATTTCACATACGCCATCTCGCCGCCGAAAATTTCCTTCGTGAGCTGGGCACAGCGCGCCGACGCCGCGATCGCGATGATCGCGTTCGGGTGCATGTGATCGACGTGCTTGCCGGGCAGGAAAGAGTGCAACGTCGTGTCGATCGAGGAGGCGCGCGGGTTCAGGTTGAACGTGGCGTGCGTAAACATGCCGACCATGTCGTCCTCGGCTTGCGACTTGAGCCCCTGGTCCTTGCGGGCGGCATAGAGCGACTGCAGGCCGATGAGCTTTTCTTGGTAAAGAGACGAAAAATTCTCGCGCGTGCTCGTGCGCAGGTCGCCGCCGGAGCCTTTCACCCAGAGCACCTTGGTCTTCTTGCCCGTGAGCGGATCGGCCTCGAGGATTTTCGCCGACGTATTGCCGCCGCCAGTGTTGGTGATCCGCTGGTCGCTACCGAGCAAGTTGGAGCGATAGACCAGACGGCCGACCGGATCGAGCGACGCCGCCTTGGCGGCGTCCCAGAGATAGTTGACGAAGTTGTAGGTGGGCATGGTGGGAGGGTGAGAGAGGATTATTGAAGGAGTTATGGACCGCGCGAGTCAAAGGCCGACCAAGTCGCAAATGCGCACATTCCAAAGAACAAAGACAGCATGGCTTCCGGGATTCAACATAAATATGATTGACTTAGGTCATATCGGTGGCGCTATCGCCTTATGCGCGTTGCCCGTCACGTCGTTGATGCTCGCCGGCAGAGGTTGGCCGAGCTGCTTCAGCGACACCGTTACTCGGATCTGGCAGAGTTATGCAAGGAGTTCGGCGTTTCCGAGGCAACCATGCGCCGGGATCTCGCGCACCTCGAAGAGCGAAAGCTCATCACTCGGACTTACGGTGGCGCGATGGCGGATTTTAACCTCCGATTTCCCTCCTTCCGACAACGCCGTAGTGTCGCCTCCGATGCCAAGCGATCCATCGGGCAGGCCGCTCTGAAACTCCTCCGGCCGGAACAGACCGTGTTTCTCGACAACGGGACGACGGTCTTCGCTTTGACGGAAGCGTTGCGCGATTTTCCGGTCCGTCCGCTGACCTGCGTGACCGGCAATCTACCCGTCGCCGACTTGTTGTCCGAGGTCGAGGGACTCGATGTTCACCTGCTGGGCGGACAGGTCTTGCGCCGTCAGTCGGTGCTGCTCGGTGACGCCGCCTGCCGAGCGGCGGAGCAATGGAGCTTCGACCTGGCGTTTCTCAGCGCCCAAGGCATGACGCGCGAAGGCATCTGGAATTCGGAGCCGTCGGTGGTGGCCCTCCAACGCGCCGTCATCACCCACACGCGCTCCAACGTCGCGCTGCTCGACAGCACGAAGCTCGGTCGCACCGCTCCGCAGTTTCTCACCGCGTGGCCTTCGCTCCAAGGACTGCTCACGGACGCCTCCCCTGCTGCCCTCGCGAGCCACGGTATTCCGAATCATTTGACTGAATTCGAGCATATCACGCCATCGACCATTCAGGCACTCGCCCCGGTGCTCGAGCAGCGCCGCGAGAGCGAAGATGAAAGAACTCACTTGACACTCCCTACTTCACTTTTATGAATGAAGTCTGTCATTTAAGTTTCGCCGCCTAATCGTCCCATGCCTGCCCTTCTTCCCAGCCGCCCATTGGTTGAGTCGCTCATCCGGCAGACGTTGTTTTCCCAAATTGGCCGCGAGGCGCAGTCCGCCACGCCCCCTACCCTCGTAGTCAATAGTTCGGCGCGTCACATGCACGTCTCACCCGAGAACCTCGCCGTTCTTTTCGGCGAAGGCTACGAGTTGAAGCCCCACAAATGGCTCTATCAGGACGGCCAGTTCGCTTCGCAGGCGGTCGTGACGCTCGTCGGCCCGCGCGATCGGATCATTCCGCAGCTCCGCATTCTCGGCCCGTGCCGCAATCTCACCCAGATCGAGCTGGCCTACACCGATGCCGTTTATCTCGGCCTGACCGTCCCCGTGCGCCCCTCCGGCAACATCGCGGGCACCACCGGTGGCGTCGTCATCGGCCCCAAGGGTGTCGTCGAACTCAAAGAGGGCATCATCCGCGCCGCGCGCCATGTTCACATGAGCCCGTCCGATGCCACCTACTACGGCGTGAAGCCGGGCGAGTTCATGACCCTCCGCGTCGAGGCCGAGAAATGCAGCACGCGTTTCGACGACATGCTCGTGCGCATCGACCCGTCGTTCAAACTCGAAGTCCACATCGACACTGATGAGTCGAATGCCTGCGACCTTTCCCACGCGCACCGTTGTGAACTCGTCCGTAACGCCTGACGGCGCCCGCGCCGCCGCCCTTCTCCTTTTCATCCTCCAATCAACCGCAACCCGCATCCACACAAAACATATGAATGAAGCCATCGGACTAATTGAAACCCGCGGCTACGTCGGCCTCGTCGAGGCCAGCGACGCCATGGTGAAAGCAGCCAACGTGACTCTGGTGAAACACATCCAGATCGGCGGCGCGCTCGTCACTACCATCGTGAAAGGCGACGTCGGCAGCGTCAAAGCCGCCGTCGACGCCGGCAAGGAAGCCGCCCAGCGCGTCGGCAACCTCGTGGCGTCGCACGTCATCGCCCGCCCCGCGCCCAGTCTGCTGGAATTTTTCACCAGCTGAGCCGTCCTCCAACCACAATCCTTAATCCCCTCCTCTCATGCCTGGACAAGCCATCGGAATGATCGAAACCAAGGGCCTCACCGCGCAGTTCGAAGCGACGGACGCCCTCCTGAAAGCCGCCAACGTCGAGTTGATCGGCTGGGAAAAAATCGGCTCCGGCCACGTCTGCGTGTTCGTGCGCGGCGATGTCGCTGCCGTGAAAGCCGCCGTGGAAGCCGGTTCCACCGCCGCGGCCACCATCGGTGAAGTCATCGCCGTGCACGTCATTCCTCGCCCGCACGACGACCTGCACCTGCTCGGGAAATTCCTCGCCAAGACCGCGCCCGCGGCCGCCACGAAGTAAACGCCGGGCGGTTTCGCCGTCCCGGCGCGCGCGCATCCGGCGCGTCGCCGCACGGCGGATTTCCGTCCGCCTCCTCCGTCCCCGCCATGGGCCAAGTCCTCGTCGCCAACATCGGCAGCACCTCGTTCAAGTTTCGCTTGTTTGAGATGCCGGGCGAACAGCTGCTCGCCAAGGGCGCCGTCGAGCGCATCGGCGCCGCCGAGAGCCCGTGGAAAATCGAGCTCACGGGCCGCGCGCCCACGGCCGGCACCGCGCGCTTCGCCGACTACGGCGCGGCGATTGCGCACGTCGAGACGGCGCTGCGCGACGGCGGGCTCGCGAGTTTTCGCGAGCTGGCGGCGGTCGGCTTCAAGCCCGTGATGGCAAAAAATATCAGCGGCACGCAGGTGCTCGACGAGCCCGTGCTCGCGGCGATGGAGGCGCTCTACACGCTCTTCCCCGCCCACAATCCGCCCTACGTGAACGCCGTGCGCTCGTTCCGGAAACTCTATCCGACCCTGCCGTGCATCGGCACCTTTGAGACGGCGTTCTTCGACCACCTGCCGGTCGAAAATACGCGCTTCCCCGTGCCGCTCGAGTGGCAGGAAAAACTCGGCATCCGCCGCACCGGCTTTCACGGCGCGAGCCACCGCTTCGTCACCGAGCGCCTCGCCGAAATCAAGGGCCGGCGCGATCTGCGTATCATTTCCTGCCACCTCGGCGGCAGTTCCTCGCTCTGCGCCGTGCGCGCCGGCCGGGCCGTCGACTCGAGCTGGGGCATGACGCCGCAGAGCGGCCTGCCGCAGAGCAACCGCGTCGGCGACTTCGATGTCTTCGCCGCGCTCTATCTCGCGAAGGATCTCGGGCTCGGACTCGCCGAAGTCGAGCGCCAGCTCTCCACCAACGCCGGCCTCAAGGGCATGTCCGGTCTCGCCACCGGTGACATCCGCGATGTCGTGGCCGCCGCCGCCGCGGGCCACGAGCACGCCCGCACCGCCCTCGCCGTTTACACCAACGCGATCCGCGGCTACCTCGGCCGCTTCCTCGTCACGCTCAACGGCGCCGACGCGATCATCTTCACCGCCGGGATCGGCGAAAACCGCACCGAGCTCCGCGCCGCCGTCGGCGCCGAGCTCGATTTCTGCGGCTTCGCGCTCGACCCCGCCGCCAACGCCGCCGCCCGCGCGACCGAAGCCTGCATCTCCGCCCCCGGCTCCCGCATCGAGGCGTGGGTCATTCCGACCAACGAGGAAATCGTCATCGCCCGCAACGCCTGGGCGAAACTGCACGGCCACAACTGAATTTTTCCGCAACCTCCAACCCGAACATTCAACCCTCCTCCTATCATGTCACAAGCTGCCATTGGATTAATCGAAACCCGCGGTCTCATCGCCCTCGTCGAAGCGACCGACGCCATGCTCAAGTCCGCCAACGTCGAACTCACCGGCCCCATGGTGCAGATCGGCAACGCCATGGTCACCGTCGTGGTGACCGGTGATGTCGCCGCCGTCAAAGCCGCCACCGAAGCCGGCCGCACCGCCGCGCAAAGCCTCGGCGAGATCGTCTCCGTCAACGTGATCGCCCGCCCGCACGTCGAGCTGGCCGCCATGCTGCCGAAACTCGCCGCCAAGAAATAAGCCTGGGGCCCGGGCTCGCGCCGGCTCCCGCCGCCCGTCCGTCCGGTGCTCCGCCACCACCTCAACCCTCCTCCGCCATGATCCTCGCCCGCGTCGAAGGCTACGTCGTCGCCACCAAAAAGAACGCGAAGATGACCGGCTCGAAATTCCTCTTCGTGCGGCCGCTCCTCGTCGATCCCGCCAACCCGAAGAATTTCAAAACCGGCAGCAACACCATTGTGACCGTCGATGAACTCGGCGCCGGCGAAGGGGACGTCGTGCTCATCGCCCAGGGCAGCTCCGCCCGGCTCGGCGCGAAGGACAAGGACACGCCGCTCGACGCCGTCGTGATCGGCATCGTCGATACCGTCGATGTGCATAAGCAGATCGTCTACCGCGCGAACCAACCATAATCCGCCCCCGCGACGGCCTGCACCTCCCCCATGGATCAACAGCAACTCATCTCCCGCGTCGTCTCCGAAGTCCTCTCACGCCTCCAGCAGCAGCAGGCGGTCGTGAAGCAGGGCCAGACCGGCTTCGGCGTTTATGAAAAAATGGCGGACGCCGCCGCCGCCGCGCACAAATCCTTCCTCCAACTCCGCGAGGCCGGTGTCACCGCTCGCAAGAAGGCGCTCGGCGCGATCCGTCGCACCTGCACGCAAAACGCGAAGTCCTGGGGCGAGATCGAGTTTGCCGAAACCAAGATTGGCCGCCTTGAGCACAAAATCGAGAAACTCAAAATCTGCTCCGAGCTCGTGCCCGGCGTCGAGATGCTCGAGCGGATGGCGTTCAGCGGCGACTTCGGGCTCACGATCATCGACTTCGCCCCGTGGGGCGTCATCGGCGCCGTCACGCCCGCGACGCACAGCGTGCCCACGCTCACCGGCAACGCGATCAACATGATCGCCGCGGGCAATGCCGTCGTGTTCAACACGCACCCCGCTGGTTGCCAGGTCGCCGCGCTCGCGATCCGCGGCTACAACGAAGCGATCTTCGCCGAGACCGGCATTCCCGATCTGCTCGCCACCGTCGTGCAGCCCACGCTCCAGACCTTCGACGTGATGATCAAACATCCCGACGTAAAGCTGCTCTGTGTCACCGGCGGTCCCGCGGTCGTCGCCGCCGCCATGAAGGCCGGCAAGCGCGCCGTCTGCGCCGGCCCCGGCAACCCACCCGTGGTCGTCGATGAATCCGCCGATCTCGAAAAGGCCGCGCGCTCGATCATCCAGGGCGCCGCTTACGACAACAATCTCCTCTGCATTGGCGAAAAACAAATCTTCGTCGTCGAGTCCGTCGCCGACGACCTGATCGCCGCGCTCAAGCGCGCCGGCGCGGTGCAGCTCTCCGCTCCGCAGGTGGAAGCGCTCACGAAGCAGGCCTTCACCGTCGAGCCTGGGCAGGGCGGCGGTTGCGCCCACGCGCACGTCAAAAAAGATCTCATCGGCCGCGATGCCGCCGTGCTCGCGAAAGCCATCGGTCTCGAGGTGCCGCCCGCGACAATGCTGCTCTTCGGCGAAACGAAGGAGGACCACTACTTTGTCCAAGAGGAGCAGATGATGCCGTTCATTCCACTTGTGCGCGTGAAGAACGTCGACGAAGCGATCGCCGCCGCCATCCGCACCGAGCACGGCTACAAGCACACCGCGATCATGCACAGCCGGAACATCGAAAACCTCAGCAAATTCGCGCAGCAAGCCGACACCACGCTCTTCATCAAAAACGGCCCGTCGATGACCGGCCTCGGCCTCGGCGGCGAAGGCTTTCTGTCGTTCTCCGTCGCCACGCCCACGGGCGAGGGCGTCACCACGCCGATGACGTTCACGCGCTCCCGCCGCTGCGTCATGGTTGAAAGTCTCAACCTCTACTAGCCGCCACCTTCAAATGCGCCTCGCCCGAATCCGCGGCTATGTCACCTCGACCGTGAAGCATCCCAGCTTCGAGCGCTGCCGCCTGCTCATCGCGCAGCCGGTCGACGACGCCGATCAGCCGGACGGCTCGCCCCAAATCGTGCTCGATCCCCACGGAGCCGGGATCCACCAAAAAGTTCTCCTCTGTAGCGACGGCAGCTGGGCGCGCGATTACCTCGAAGACCCCCAGAGCCCCGCGCGCTGGTGGGTCATGGGCATCGTCGATCCGAAAGGACACCTCGCCCCATGAGAATCGCCACCGTCGTCGGCCGCGTGACGCTCTCCGTGCGCCACCGCTCTTTCAAGGGTGAGCGCCTGCTCGTCGTGCTGCCGTGGGGCCCACGCACCGCCGAAACCGGCCAGGATCACGACTACTCCATCGTCGCCTACGACGATCTCGGCGCCGGAGTCGGCTCGACCGTCGGCATCAGTGAAAGCACGGAGGCCACGCGCCCATTCCAAGAGCCCACGCCCATCGACGCTTACTGTGCCGTGCTGATCGACACGATTTTCTTCCAGGCCACGGACCCGCATCCCGTCCGCTGATTTTCCGCCCGCCAAAACTTTCCACGCATGAAACTCTTCGCCCAAAAACAAGCCGCCGATTTTATCAAGACCGGCGCCAAGGAATTCCGCTTCGGCGGCGACACCCGCCTGACCCCCGGCGCCCGCGACCTCTTCATCGAGGCGAGTGTGAAAGTCGTCTTCGATGCCAGCGCGAGCGCGCCGGCTTCAGTCGCCGCGGCGACTGCGAGTCCCTCCTTTGCCGCGAAAGGCGATGCCCTCGCCCTCTTCAACTCCGCCGAAGCCAAAAAACTGAAGGACGAAATCTGCGAGATGGGCCGGCGCTGCTGGATCCGTGACTACAACGACGGCAACGGCGGAAACCTCTCCGCGCGCCTCGGCGATTATTTTCTCTGCACGCCGACCGGCGTGAGCAAGGGCTTCCTCAAGCCCGACATGATTTGCCTCGTGGACCTCGACGGCAATCAAATCGCCGGCAACGCCAAGTGGAAACGCACCAGCGAAATCCTCTCCCACCTCGGCATCTACAAGACCGTCCCCGCCGCCGCCGCCGTCGCTCATGCGCATCCGATCCACGCCACTGCCTTTGCGATGGCCGGCATCGAGCCGCCCCAGTGCCTCATCCCCGAGGTCGAGGTATTCGTCGGCACGATTCCCGTCGCCGAATATAAAACCCCCGGCAGTCCCGAGATGAGCGTGCTGCTCGGCAAACTCGCCCCGCTGCACCAAGCGATCCTCATGGGCAACCACGGCGTGATCACCTGGGGCACCAGCGTCGAGGACGCCTATTTCAAGATGGAGATCACGGACTCCTACTGCCGCACGCTCTGGGTCGCCTCGCAGTTGCCCAGCAAACGCACGGTCATCCCGCCCGACGAAGTGAGAAAGCTGCTCGACATGAAACAAAAGATGGGACTCCCCGACGACCGCCTCGGACTCAAAGCCGCGCAACTTTGCGACTGCGATCCGTGGGACCAAATCGGCGATCGCCCGCAAACCTCCGCCACGCCCGCCAACGCCGGGGCAAACACCGCCACCATGACCAACGCCGAACTCGAGGGCCTCGTCCAAAAACTCACCACCGAAGTCATGACGCAACTGAGCAAGAGCGCCTGAACCGCCCCGCTTCGCCCAACCTCCCCACTTGTCATTGCGAGGAGCGCCGCGACGAAGCAATCCAGCTAGCCAACCGCCATCCTTCTCTCACCTCTTCTCGTTTCTCATCCATGAAAATTGCCATCATCGGCGGCGGCGGTCGGGTCGGGTCCTGCGCCGCCTACTGTCTCCAGCTCGGCAAGATCGCCCGCGAACTCGTCATCCTCGACGCCAACCAGGCGACCGCCGAGGGCGAGGCGCTCGACCTTCTCCACGGCAGCTCCTACATGGCCGACCAGATCATTCGCGCTGGCGCGTATCCCGATTGCGCCGATGCCGACATCGTCCTCATCACCGCCGGCCTCCGCCGCAAGCCCGACGAGTCACGCCTCGATCTAATCAACCGCAACGTCTCTCTCTTCCGCGAAATCCTCAAGAGCCTCAAAGCCGCCGGCCTGAAAAAGGACGCCATCGTCTTCGTCGTTTCCAACCCCGTCGACATCCTCACCCAACTCGCCGTCGACGAATGCGGTCTGCCCCCGTCGCAGGTCATCGGCCTCGGCACCGTGCTCGACACCTCGCGCTTCAACTCGCTCATCGCCGCCGCGCTCAAGCTCCCGCCCACGCAAGTGCGCGCGCTGATCCTCGGCGAACACGGCGACACGATGGTGCCGATCTGGTCGAGCGCCACCGTCGACGGCCTGCCCCTTTTGAAAGTGCCGGGCGTCACACCGACGTTTCAGTCGCAGATTTTCGAACGCACGCAAAAAAGCGGCGCGGAAGTCATCTCGCGCAAAGGCGGCGCCGGCTGGGCCGTGGGGATCGCGATTAACGAAGTCATCGAGTCCATCGCACTCGACCGCCGTCGCATTCTGCCCATCTCAAGCCTCGTCAACGGCCCCTACGGCATCCGCAACCTCTGCATCAGTGTCCCAACCATCGTTGGCCGCAAAGGCGTCGTGTCCACGCTCGAGCTCGAACTCTGGCCGAAGGAGCTGCAGGGCCTCCAGTCCTCCGCCAAGGCCCTCGGTGAGACGCTGGCGAAGGTGCGAGGGAAGTAATACCATCGTCTTGATTGCTTTGGACTATTGAGGTGGGGCTCGCTCTCCGAGCGGGCCTGCGCTCCAAGGTGATTTGCATCCTGAAACTCAGGCCGGTTCGGAGAACCGGCCCCACCTCGGAAAAGTCAAAATATTACCAGATATTGGTATAACGCAGGATTCCCGGGTCGCGGGTCAGGCGGTCGGTCGCCGGCCCTCCTGCAGGAGCGGCTTTACGCCGTGATGAATTGGCGCGGCCCTGCGCATCGCGGCATAAAGCCGCTCCTACATTTCGCAAACGGCGCCGACTCCCTACAACTCCACGCTATCGATCAACCGCACCTCGTCGATCCACACGGCGATCGCGAGCAGGGTTTTCCCCGGCGTGATCTCGCGCACGGCCTCCATGGTCGTGCTGTCCACCATCGACGCGTAAATCACGCGCACCCGCAGCCGTTGCCCGAGCCGGTGCGTCACCTCGGCGATCACGCGATCCGGGCTGCGCACGCCGGTGCCGACCATCTCTTGCGCCCGCCGCAGCGCCGCCGAAATCGTCAATGCGTCCATGCGCTGGTTGGCCGTCAGGTCGCGATTGCGCACGCTCACCGCCAGTCCGTCAGCCTCGCGCACGGTCGGCACGACGGCGATCTCGACGCCAAAATTCAAATCGGCGACCAGCTTCCGCACGACCGCGACCTGTTGCGCGTCCCGCTCGCCGAGCACCACGATATCTGGCCGCACCAAGTTGAACAGCTTCGCCATGAGCGTCGTCACGCCGCGAAAATGCGTCGGCCGCGAGACGCCGCACAGCGGCTTGCTCACCGCCTCCTCGGTCACATAGCTCGAATAGCCGCGCGGAAACAGCTCCGCCGCCGCGGGCAAAAAAACCACGTTCACCTTGAGCTCCTCGCAGAGCTTGAGGTCCGCATCCGGACTGCGCGGGTAATTCGGAAACATCTCGTTTGGCCCAAACGCCAGCGGGTTCACGAACACCGACACGACCACGGCCCGCGCCCGCGTCTTCGCCACCGCGATGAGCGCCGCGTGCCCCGCGTGCAACGCGCCCATCGTGGGCACGAGCGCGATGGTCTGGTCCGCCGCCTTGCACTGGGCGGCCACGGTCCGCATCTCTGACACAGATTCGATTTTTTGCATGGGGCGCAGGATGGACAATCTGAAACGTGGGCTTGAACTAAGCCGACCCGCCGCGTTTGTTCAAGTTTTTCGGCCACCCTTCTCATCATTCGAATCAACGACCCCGACACTTCGCCACAGCGGCATTGAGGACGAACCGCGCCGAAGCCAGCAGGCGAAAGCGGGCCACCACCGCCACTCCGAATTTTCCCACTCCCACTCATGATCCGCATCAACGAGAATTACACCAAGCTCAAGGCCTCCTACCTTTTCGCCGACATTGCCAAGCGCGTGAGCGCCTACGTCGCCGCGAATCCGTCAAAGCCGATCATCCGTCTCGGCATTGGCGACGTCACCGAACCGCTCCCGCCCGTGTGCGTGGAGGCGATGCACGCCGCCACCGACGAAATGGCGCAGCGCGCCACCTTTAAGGGCTACGGCCCCGAGCAGGGTTACGCGTTCCTCCGTGACGCCGTCGCGGCGCACGACTACACGGCGCGCGGTTGCAAAATCGAGGCCGACGAAATCTTCATCTCCGACGGCGCCAAGTGCGACTGCGGCAATATTCAGGAAATTTTTGCGACCGATATCCGCCTCGCGATTCCCGATCCCGTTTATCCCGTTTACATCGACACGAACGTCATGGCCGGCCGCACCGGCGGCAACGTCGACGGCCGCTACCAAGGCGTCACCTACCTTGATAGCACGCCGGCCAACGGCTACGTGCCCGCCATTCCCAGCGTGGCGAGCGACTTGATCTATCTTTGCTTCCCGAATAATCCAACCGGCGCCGTGGCGACCAAGGCCCAGCTCGCCGCGTGGGTCGCCTACGCGAAGGCCAACAAGGCCGTCATTCTCTTCGACAGCGCCTACGAAGCCTACATCCGCGACCCGGCAATCCCCCACTCCATCTACGAAATCGAGGGCGCGCGCGAGGTCGCGATCGAATTCCGCAGCTTTTCGAAAACCGCCGGGTTCACCGGCACGCGCTGCGCCTACACGGTCGTCCCGAAATCCGTCATCGCCTACGATACCGCGGGCAACGCACATCCGCTCCACGCGCTCTGGAACCGCCGCCACACGACGAAATTCAACGGCGTCGCCTACCCGATCCAGCAAGCCGCCGCCGCGATCTTCACCGCCGCCGGCCGGCAGCAGACGAAGGCGCTGATCGATTTCTATCTCGGCAACGCGAAGCTGATCCGCGAAGCCGTCAAGAGCTGGGGCTTCACCTGCATCGGTGGCGATAACGCGCCCTACCTCTGGATCAACACCGGCCGCGACTCGTGGGAATTTTTCGACCTGTTGTTGAACAAAGCCCAGGTCGTCTGCACGCCCGGCGCCGGCTTCGGCAAATGCGGCGAGGGTCATGTGCGCATCAGCGCCTTCAACTCCCGCGCCAACGTCGAGACCGCTCTCGCGCGGATCGGCGCAGCGCTGAAGTAGAGCGCGTGGCGGGAACTTCGGTCATGCTTGAGCAACGTTGCTTCTCCTCGTAGCGGAAAGCGTGGGCTCTTCGCCGGGTCACGAAGCGCTCACGCGTTCCGTTACCCCAAAAATGATCGGCCGCTGTTGCGCCAATAAAAGCAACGTATGTGGCGCAATACTCCCATTTTGCGCCATATAAACCGTTTTTTATGGCGCAAAAGCCACTTTTGCGCCACATCTTGGCCGTGCCAAAGATTGTTTCAGACGACGAACTGGCCGCGGTGGTTAATGCTGTGGCCGGATTTACCGAGCCCGCCTCGTTCGAGGAAATTGCGGGCCGCTTGTCGCTGAAGTTTCCCCGCCGCACGTTGCAGCGCCGCCTCGCCTTGCTCGTCGCACAGGGCCGGCTCGGTGCGCTCAGCGCGCGGGGCGGCCGGCGTTACCAGGCCGATCACTCGGAGGTGGGCATGGTGGCGGAGGATCCTGCTCCGATCCTTGCCGCCCGCGATGAAGTTCCCCTTTCCACGGCGGCGAAAGAAATCAAGCGCAGTGTCACCCGTCCCATCTCGGCCCGCAAGCCGGTGGGATACCGGTCTGCATTTTTGGAGGACTACCGCCCCAACGTATCTGCCTACCTTTCCCCAGCGCTCCGGCGCAAGCTGTCGGCCTTGGGCCAGACGAGCGGCGAGACGCTGCCGGCCGGAACGTATTTTCGGAAAGTGATGGATCGTCTGCTGATTGACCTCTCGTGGAACTCGAGCCGTCTGGAGGGCAACACCTATTCCCTGCTGGAAACCCAGCGACTCTTGGAAATGGGCGAGACCGCCGACGGCAAGGCCACCGGCGAGGCGCACATGATCCTCAATCACAAGGCGGCCATCGAGCTGTTGGCCGAGCAAGCCGACGAAATCGGCTTCAATCGTTACACGCTGTGCAATCTGCACGCGCTGCTCTCGGATAATCTGCTGCCCGACCCGGCGGGGTGCGGCCGCTTGCGCACCCACGCGGTCGCCATCACCGGCACGGTCTTCCATCCGCTGGAGGTGCCGCAGGTCATCGAGGACAACTTCGAACAGATTCTGGCGACGGCCGGCGCCATCGAGGATGCGTTCGAACAGGCGTTCTTCGCGATGGTGCATCTGCCCTACCTGCAGCCATTCGAAGACGTGAACAAACGCGTCTCGCGGCTGGCGGCCAACATTCCGCTGGTGCAGCGCAACCTCAGTCCGTTGTCGTTTGTCGATGTGCCGCGGGACGACTACGTGCAGGGCATCCTCGGGGTCTATGAGTTGAACCGCGTGGAATATCTCCGCGATGTCTTCGTCTGGGCCTACGAGCGCTCCTGCGCCCGCTACTCAGTCATTCGCCAGACCCTCGGCCAGCCGGATCCATTCCGCCTGCGCCACCGCCAATGGTTGATCGATGTGGTCGGCGCGGTGTTGCGCGGCGGCATGGACAAAAAGGCCGCGGCCGCCTACGTCCGCGTGCAATCCGCCCAACTGCCTCAGGCCGCAGATCGCCCGCGGTTCGCCGCGATGGCGGAGACCGAACTGACGAGCCTGCACGAAGGCAACTTCGCCCGCTATCGCGTCCGCCCGATGGAATTTCAGGCGTGGCAGAAAACCTGGCACTGAACCGCCGGCGATTGCGCCCCAACTCGGCGGGCCTGAAGCCCGGCGCTACTTCGCCTTCGCCAGTCCGCCGGCGATCTCCGCCGCCAGTCCCGCCACCGCCACGCTAAGCTGCGACGCCAGCGAGGCCTCGCTCTTGATGTCCCATTTCAAACCCTCCGCGCTAAAATCTCCGTGGGCCGCCACCGTTGGCTTGGCGCCCGTGGTCATAAGTTCCCACACCGCGCGGAACTGCACCTCCCCGGCGGCGGCGCCTTCGCAGGTGAGCACGCGGATGGTCAGCTCGTAGTCGTAATCGACGTAATACGCCCGCACGCCCGTCGCCAGCACCGCGCCCGCCGCCCCGCGCGCGAGCAGTTCCGCACGCAGCACGCGACCGATGCCGCGCTCGAGCGGCTCGCCCCAGCGCGCATATTCTCGGAATTCAATTTCGTTGTCGCCGCGACGCACGATCAACGGCTTCGACTTGATATAACTGGCCAGTTCCACCGCCCGCAGGTGGATCGCCGGCGCCTTCAGCCCGGAGGCCGCGACTGCCGCCGCCGCCGGCGGCGTGGACAACACGTAATACCGCGTCGGGTCGGTCTGCGCCTGCGGCAGGATGCTGCAACCGGCGGTGAGCATCAGGCCGAGCACCGCGGTCGAAAGACCCAGGGACAAACGCATCCGTATTTTCATTTTCATTGGGGCCGCTTTTTGCCCGTGAGCAGCGCGTTGGGATTGCGCTCGAGAAAATCCGCCAGCCGCCGCACGGCATCCGCAGCTTCGTTGAGCTGCGCGAGCGTGCCGATCAGCTCGTCGCCCAGCCCGCTGTGCGAGGCGAGAAAGGTCCGGGCGGCGGTCGCGGTGTCGTTGAAAGACGTGAGCGCGATCTTCGCCTGCGCCAGCGTCTCGGTAAATTCCTTGCCGGCGGGTCCGACCAGCGTGTCGAACTTGGTCAACACCGTGCGCAGCTGGCTGGTCGCTTCGTTGAGATTCGTCAGCATCTGCTTCACTTCGGGCGAGCTCACGAGCAGTTCCACCTGGACGCCCGTCTTGCGCCATTGTTCGGCCACGCCCTTGAGATTCACGCCCTCCAGCTGCTTGCGCGAATCGGCGAGCAGGCTGCCCAGTTCGCGCGAGAGTCCGGCAAAATCAATCTTCTTGATGTTGGAGAGAATCTCGCTCGCGCTCCCCTGAAACTCCGAGACCAGCGAGGGCACCGCCGGCACCGCGATGTATTTCAACTCGGTCGTGCGGTGATCGTCGGGATATTTCACCGGGTCGGCGAAATCGAGCTCCACGAACAGGAGCCCCGTGGCGAGGCCCAGCACGCCGAGTTGCGCCCGCAACCCCCGGTCCACGAGCGTCTGCAATTCCGCCCGATCCGCGACATCGATCGAGGTGCCGTTGGTGTCGGTGACCTTGTCCTTGCTGAACTCACACACCACCGCCACGACCGAGCGGTTGGTTTTCTCGTCGTAGCGGATATTGAGATCCACCACCCGGCCCACCCGCACGCCCCGCAGCTTCAGCGGCGAGCCAAGGTCGAGCCCGTGGATCGACTCGTCGAAATACACCACAAACCGCTGCGGCTTGGAGAAAAAATTCACCCCGCCAAACGTCAGCAGCGCGATGACGCCCAACGCGAGCGCCCCGATCACAAACATTCCGACGATGGCTGGGCTAACCTTGGTTTTCACGGTTTGTCTTGGTTGGTCACGGCCAGCGTCGCGCAGCGGGGCGCGGCAATCCAGCAAGAATCCAGATGGATTGCTGTGTCGCTCCGCTCCTCGCAATGACATTCTGGGAGGGCATGGCCGCGTTAGGTTTCCTTCAGCTGGTCCCCGCGCCGGAGAAACTCCGTCACCCGCGGGTCTCGGCTGTCCACCGCGAGGTCCCGCGGCCGGCCCTCCGCGATGATGCCTTGCTCCGCCCGATCGAGCATGACCACGCGGTCGGCGATTTCAAAAATCGACGCCAGCTCGTGCGAGACGACGACGATGGTCGTGCCAAAATTTTCCCGCACCTGCACGATGAGTTCGTCGAGCTTGCGCGAGGTCACCGGATCGAGCCCCGCGGAGGGTTCATCGAAAAACACAATGGCCGGATCGAGCGCCAGCGCGCGCGCGAGGCCGGCCCGCTTCTTCATGCCGCCGCTGATTTCCGCCGGAAAATAATCCTCAAAGCCCCCGAGCCCGACTTGCGCCAGCTTCAGCGTGGCGATCTCCTCGATTTCGCGGAACGAGAGTGTGGTGTATTCCTCGAGCGGCAGCGCGACGTTTTGCCGCAGGGTCAGGGAGGTCCAGAGCGCGCCGCCTTGAAACAGCATGCCAAACGTCTTCAGCATCCCGCGCCGGGTCGCCGTGCTGGCGGCGGTGAATGACTCGCCGAGAAATTTCACCGTGCCCGCCGTGGGGTGGTGCAGGCCCACCAGGTGGCGCAGCAGCGTGCTCTTGCCGCAGCCCGAGCCACCGATGATGAAAAAAATCTCCCCGCGGCGGACGCTGAACGAGACGTTCTTCAGCACGACCTTGCCGTCATAGCCGCAGTCGAGATTCGCCACCTCGATGGCGGGACCGTCGGTGGTCTGGCTGGGGTCGATCATGACTTCAGACTCCGAGCGCGTTGAACAACACCGCGAAAATCGCGTCGGCGACAATCATGAGCAGGAGGGCCGTTACCACCGCCGACGTCGCCGCGCGACCGACCCCCGCGGCGCTGCGTTCCGCCTGCAGGCCGCGGAGGCAGCCAGCGAGGCCGATGATCAACCCGAACGTCACCGCCTTGACCATGCCGGTGGTGATGTCCGACAAATCCACGATGGTCAGCATCTCCACCCAAAACGCCGCCGGCGGAATCGAGAGGAGTCCATAAGCGACGATCAGGCCGCCGAGGATGCCGAGCGCGTTCGCGTAGAGCGCGAGGAGCGGCATCATCACCCCGAGCGCCAAGAGTCGCGGCAGCACGAGAAACTGCACTGCCGGGATGCCCAGCGTCTCCAGCGCGTCAATTTCCTCGTTGGCTTTCATGTTGCCAAGCGTCGCGGCAAACGCCGCACCCGTGCGCCCCGCGAGCACCACGGCCGTCATCACCGCGCCCATTTCCCGCACCATCGACAGGCCCACGAGGTCCGCAATATAGATATCGCCGCCGTATTGCCGCAGCACGATGGCCCCGGTGTAGGCCAGCGTCACTCCGATCAGCACGCTGACCAGGCCGACGATCGGCAGCGCCATGGCGCCGCACTGCTGCATCTCCTCGAGGCAGTCTCGCCAGCGAAATTTGCGCGGGCTCCGCACCAGCCGCACCGTGCTCAGCACGCACTCACCCACGAAATGGGCAATCTCCCGCGCGTTCGCGATCGTATCCTGCGTCGCGAGGCCGACCGCCGTGAGAAAACTTTCCGACCGGTCAAACGGCACACTCGTCTCGTGGGCCGCCGCGAGCTGCGTGAGCAGCGTGCGGATTTTTTCGGGCAGCGCGGCCGTGTCACAGTAGGCGCCCGTCACCCGGCACCACTGCTGCGCCTCGAACAGGAACAACAGCAGCGAGGTATCCCACCGCCCGACTTCATCGACCCGCAGCCGCACGCGAGCGGGATTCTGCGCCCCGAGCAACTCCGGCCACGCCGGCCGCGGCTTGGTGATCTGCCAGTTCCCCGCTAGCACCACTTCGAGCGCATCGCCCGCGGCGTTCGCCGACGCACGCGCTTCGAGGGATTCAGGATTAACCGCCATGCGCCCACTTCACTCGTGACACGGCCCGCCGCCAAACCAAATCTCCACCCCGGTTTGTCATGGCGCGGAGCCACCGGCGGAGAAGCAATCCAGCTGGATCGCCACGATCCGCTCTCCGGACCCCGCGACGACCAGCCGCTGTTATGTCACACTTCACCACCATCCTCTTCGATCTCGACGGCACGCTCATCGATCACCTGCCGGCGATCCACCGCAGTTACGTCCACACGTTGCCACGGCTTGGTTGCCCCGCGCCGACCCGCGAGCAGGTGAAACGCGCCATCGGTGGCGGCCTGGAAAACGCCATGCTCCAGTTCGTCCCCCCGGCCCGGCTCGCCGAGGCCCTCGCGATTTACCGACCCTACTGGGATGCCACGATGCTCGACGATGTCGTCCTCATGCCTGGTGGCCGCGAATTGCTGGACGCCCTCCACGCCCGCGGCCTCACCTGTGGCATCTTCACGAACAAAGTCGGCCCCTCCGCCCGCCTGATCTGTGACCACCTCGGCGTCACGCCGCTGCTCCGCGGAATTTTCGGCGCGAAGGACACCCCTTGGCTCAAGCCCCAGCCGGAATTCGCCGCCCACGTGCTCGCTCAACTCGGCGCCGCGCCGGCGACGGCGATGCTCATCGGCGATTCGCCCTTCGACGTGCAGGCCGCGCACAACGGCGGCTTCCCCTGCTGGGCCGTCACCACCGGCACGCACACCGCGGATGAGTTGCGTGCTGCGGGCGCCGAGGCCATCTTCGCCGACCTGAACGCGCTGGGTGCGGCGTTGGCAAAGTAGGGCGCGGCTCCAGCCCGCCATTCGAAAACTCAGCGCGCGAAAAGGTGGCCTCGAGCCACGCCCTACCCCAATTCCCGATACCGCACATCAAGTCACCGATTGACTCGTTTCCTTCGAATTTCACTGTGATGCCATGCCAATGACCGGCCAGCTCGTCACCCGAGGGCGCTCGCAATTTATCGTCTTTCCCCAGGAGCTTCGTTTTCCTGGCGAAACTGTGCGACTGGAACCCTGCGGCGACGGTGTGCAGATAGTCCCAGAAAATCACCCCAACTTCCATCGCACCGGTCGCGCCAAGAATGGGCGCATAAGATCGGTGAGGCTGGAGAAGAAATCGCCCGCCTGAGCACTGCGCCCCGACTTCTCGTCTCCGCCTTCTTGCCCAACCGTATCACGATCATGCGGTGCCTTATTTCCCGCACAAAGGACTTTTCACCGAGGGCACAGAGTTCGGCCGAGATCTCGGAGACGGAAAACCTCACTGTGCTCTCGGCCTGGGCGTCTGTGCGCTCTGCGCCCCACTCCGATTCCTTTGGCTGCCGCGTTAGCCGATTTGGATCCATCTGTGGTTAAACCTCCGTCCAGTTCTCCCTCCACCTCGCTCACCGGTGTGCTTGAGCGCATCGTGTTTTCCAACGAGGAAAACCACTACACCATCGCGGAGTTTCGCCCCGAGCCGGGTCGCGACGATCTCCCCGGTGCGCGCATCGAACCGGTCACCATCGTCGGCCCGCTGCCCGGCGTCGAATGCGGCGAGACGCTGCACCTCACCGGCGAGTGGACGCGCCACACCCAGCACGGCGCGCAGTTCAAGATCACTGCGTTCAAAAGCGAGTTGCCTTCGAGCGTCTACGGCATCCGCAAATATCTCGGCAGCGGCCTCGTCCCCGGCATCGGCAAGGTCTACGCCAACAAGATCGTCGACGCCTTCGGCACCGACACTTTCCGCGTCCTTAGCGAGGAATCCGCGAAGCTGCGCGACGTCCCCGGCATCGGCAAAAAACGCGCGACCGCCATCAAGACCGCGTGGGACGGAAAGCGCACCGAACGCGAACTCTACATTTTTCTCCAAACCTACGGCGTCACGCCGGGCCAGTGCGTCAAGCTCGTCGAGCATTTCGGCGCCCAGGCGAAGACCGTTCTCGAACACGAACCCTATCGCGTCGCCCGCGAAATTGACGGCATCGGCTTCAAGACCGCCGACCGCATCGCGATCAATCTCGGCTTCGCCAACGATGCCCCCCCGCGCCTCGACGCCGGCCTCATCTTCGCGCTCGAGACGTTGCAGGACGAAGGCCACACCGCGTTCCGCGAAGCCGACCTCATCGACTACTCGGCGAACCAGCTCGAAACCGACTCCAAACTCCTCGCGGTCCGCATCGCCGCCCTCGTCGATTCCAAAGCCCTCGTCCGCCACCAGCCCGAAACTGTGGGAGGGGCTTTACGCCCCGACCGAACGGCCAACCCACTCCCGTCGGGGCATAAAGCCCCTCCCACAACCAATCCCCTCTCCGGCTCCGCCCTCATCCAACTCCCCCACAACGATCGCGCCGAGGCGAAGATCGCCGGGGTCGTCGCCCGGCTCACGCGCGTCGCGAGCGGCCTGCCGCCAATCAAAGCCGAGGCCGCCGTCGAGTGGGCGGAGAAAAAAGCTGGGATCGTGTTCCACGAGCTGCAGCGCGCCGCCGTCAGAAACGCCCTCACGCACAAGCTCACGATTCTCACTGGCGGTCCCGGCACCGGCAAAACGACCATCCTCCGCGCGCTCGTCGACATCCTCAAAGCGAAGAAAGTCCGCCTCCACCTCGCCGCCCCCACCGGCCGCGCCGCGCAGCGTCTCACGGAGACGACGGGCGGCTTCGCCTCCACGATTCACCGGCTGCTGAAATACGATCCCGCCGGCGGAGGTTTCCTCTCCAACGAGAACACGCCGCTCGCGACCGACTTCCTCGTGCTCGACGAAGCCTCGATGCTCGACACCCGCCTCGCGGCCGCGCTGATGCAGGCCGTGCCGTCGCGTGCGCACCTGCTGCTCGTGGGCGACATCGACCAGCTCCCCAGCGTCGGCGCCGGCAACGTCCTCAAGGATCTGATCGCGGCCAGCGCGTCCGTTTCCGAGTCATTCGGCAATCGGCATTCGGCAATTGGCATTCCCACCACCCGCCTGTCCGTCATCTACCGCCAAAGAGATCAGAGCGGCATCGTCACGACCGCGCACGCGATCAACGCCGGCGATCCCTCGCTCCCTCCCGTCGTCCAAAACGTTGCCGACGCGCAAGTCTGGGCCGACCTCAATTTCATCGCCGCCACCGACACTGAAGATTGCGTGCGCAAGGTCGTCGAACTCGTGACCGAGTTCATTCCGCGCAAACTCAAATGGCCCGACCCCATCGCCGACGTGCAGGTGCTTGCGCCGATGCACAAAGGCGTGGCCGGCGTCGCGAATTTCAACGTGCAGCTTCAAACCGCGCTGAATGGTTCGACTTCGCTCACCACCGGTCCTCGCGCACACGGAATCCGCACCGCCACCGGCGAATTCCGTCCACGCGACAAAGTCATCCAGCTCCGCAACAACTACGACAAAAACCTCTTCAACGGCGACATCGGCACCATCACCGCTGTGCATGGCGACCGTGGCACGCTCGAAGCGAACTTCGACGGCGTGCGCCACGAGTTCACCCGCGGCGAGTGCGGCGACCTCGCCCTCGCCTACGCCATCACGATCCACAAGAGTCAGGGCAGCGAATATCCCGTGGTAATCATCCCGCTGCTGAAAGCGCACTTCATGATGCTCCAGCGAAACCTGATCTACACCGCGATCACCCGTGGACGAAAAAAAGTTTTCCTCGTCGGCGAGCCCGCCGCCTACGCCATGGCCGTGCGTAACAGCGAATCAAAGCAACGCGTCACGCATCTCCGGGAAAAAATCGCTGCTTCGGCGTAGGTCAGGTCTCCAATCTGATCATTCCTGCGCAAGCCGCGCCGCCCCGATCTTTTACTTTAGTCCCGGGTTGCCCTGAGCCGCGGTCGTCCGGTCAAAGAAGACCACCACATCAAAGTAGTCGCGCGGCACGATACTCAGCCGGTTGTTGTCGTCGTCCTCCGCGCCCAGCCAACTCGCGGCGGCGGGATCGTCCACCGGCGCCTGAAAATCCAGCGCGAAAATCGGCGGCCCGACGCGCGCCAACACGCCGTCAAACGTCTCCGGCCCACCGCCCCGGCCGCCGCAAGGCCAACCGCCAGCGCCACTACTTCCGGCCTGCACCGGCCTGCATACCCGCATCCGCCAACGCGAAAAAAATCGCCCGCGACGCTGCGCGCTGCGAAAACCCCTGCGCCGCGACCGGCCAGAACGTCACGAATATGAAATCAGCAACTTTCCTCCTCAGCGTTACACTCACGTTCCTTGCCGCCTGTTCGACCATGCCGCCGCCAACCGCCGGCCGGATGCCAGCGCCCGCTCCGGAATTCTGGCTCGACCTCACCCGGGGCGCCGAGGTCACCGACCAGAATGTGCTCACCGACCTGGCCACCGCCGGCGCGATCTTCGTCGGCGAAGCCCATTCGATCACGCGGCATCACGAGGTGCAGCTGTGGCTCCTGCAGGAACTCTTCGCGCGCAAGGTGCCGCTCGTCCTCGGCCTCGAACAACTCGAGGCGCGCGACCAACCAGCCGTCGACCGCTACAACCGCCGCGAGATCGATTTCGCTACGCTCGCCCAGGAAATCAACTGGGCGAAGAAATGGGCCAACTATACCGACTACCGTGCGCTCTGCGAATTTGCCCGCCAGCACCGCTTCCCCATCCGCGCGCTCAACGCCCCCGCCGACCTCATCCGGGCCGTCAGCCGCGGCGGCGGTGTCGCCAAACTCCCGCCCGACCAGCGCGCGCAACTCCCGGCCGAAATCTTCACCGACGATCCCGTTTACGAACGCCTCACCAACCTCGAACTCGCCGTCCACATGGCGATGGACCCCGCGAAACTGCGGCCCGTGTTCGAAGCCCAGGTCGCGCGCGATGAAACCATGGCCGCCAACATCGTCGCCGCTCGCCGCATCGACGCGACCGCCGGAAACCCGCGCACCGCCTTCGTCGTCGTGGGCGCCGGCCACATGCGCTTCGGCCTCGGCACCGCCGAACGCGTGCGCCGCCGCGACCCCGGCGTCGTCGAGCGCCTCGTGATTATCACCGAGAGCGGTCAGTTGACGCTGACCGATGCGCAGAAGGCCCAAAGTCGTGACGCCCCCATCTTGCACGCCGATCTCCGCGCCATCGGCCGCCCGCCCGCCGACTACGTCCGCGTGCTCCCGCGCGCAGCGCCGCCGAACCTGCCGCCCGGCCATCCCCCGATTCCGTCACCCGGAAATTGAAACCGAACGCGGATGGCCTCGGCGATTCAGCCCAGCGGTGCATCTTCCGCTCAACGCGAAATTTTTCGGTAGGTGGGTGCGAACCGTCAAAGCCCGGCGGTTTACCACCGTCCACGCTCCAGCCTTATTCGCCCGCCCCGTTCCGCCGGTCCCAAACCGTCAGACCCGCCAGACTTTTTTTCGCGACGTCGCCCCCGCAGCACAGACTCGCGAGGTAGCCGACGACGATGCACGACGCCACCGCCACAAACCCGTGCAGAAACGCGCTCGTCTGGGTGAACGTTTGCACCACCCACGTCACGAGCACGCTGGTGAGCACGCCGATGATGACGCCGGTGGAGTTGGCCCGCCGCGACATCAGCCCGAGCGCAAATACCCCCGGAAATCCGCCACCGATCAACGCGATCAACTTCAGGTATTCGTCCCACAGCGAAGCCGCGCCGCGCCACGCCAGCCACGCCGCCATCCCCGTGGCGATCGCTCCCGCCGCCAGCGTGGACACCCGCGCGAGCCGCAGCCGCTGCTGCTCCGTGGCTCCCGGCCGCAGCGTCCCCTGAAAGTCGCTCACGACGATCCCCGCTGTGGCGTTCATCGCGCTGCTCAACGCCCCCATGCCCGCGGCAAACAGGCCCGCGATGATCAGGCCCACCACGCCGCGCGGCACTTCGTTCGCGATGAAGTAGGGAAAAATCGCATCGCTGGCCAGGCCCGCCGCCAGGCGATCGGGATGCGCGCGATAGAACGCCCACAACATTGTGCCGACGAAAAAAAACATCACCGAGCCCGCCATCCCGATCAGGTTGCCCATCACCACCGCCCGCCGCGCCTCGCGCGGATCCGCCGTCGCCAGCATCCGCTGCATCAAGGGCTGATCACCCAGCACCACGAAGATATGCCCGAAAAACATCCCGACAAACACCGCCACCGTCGGCTGCGTGAGATTCCACTCCGTCGAGATCACTTGGAATTTCCCCGCCGTGCCCGCCGTCTCAATCATCGCGCCGAACCCACCCTCGACGCCGTGCGCCATGCAGGCCAGCGCCACAAACACGCCGCACACCGTCACGCCCACCTGCATCACATCCGTCCACACCACGGCTTCGAAGCCACCCTCCATCGCGTAAATCGTCGTGACGACACCCATCAACAGAATGCTCGCGTAGACGTTGAACCCCGTGACGGTGGACAGCGCGAGCGCCGGCAGCAGCATGACCACGCTCATCCGTCCGCCCACCTTGAGGAGAATCGCCAGCCCGGCGCCCACCAGCCGCACGCGCGAGTCGAATCGTTGCTCCAGGTAACCGAAAATCGTGATGAGATTCAGCCGCCGCAACGCGCCCACAAACACGACGCCCACGAGCACCCCCGCGAACGCCTGCGCCGGGGCCGAGCCGAAGGAAAGCCAGTCCGCGCCAAACGACCGCGCGGGCAGCGCCATGAAACTGATGCTGCTCGTCGCCGTGGCCATGAAACTGATCGCGGCGGCCCACCACGGGAGCCGCCGGTCACCGAGAATAAATTCGCCGCTCGACTGTTTCTTTCGCCGCCACCACCAGCCGATCGCGAGCGTCGCGGTAAAGTAGACGGCCAGCATGGCATAGTCCGGCCACGTGAGCGTGCGGGGCGAAACAACGGCGACAAGTGGAGTGGCGAGCAGCAGCATGGGGAGGGAATGGGCGGGGGCAGGCGGAGCGACGCCACCTTGGTGCGACGCCGCCAGCGACGGCGAATGAATTCCGCGAGGGCTCCGGGCTGAGCCAAAAACTGAAGTCCGTGATGGAGCGTGTTGTCCCCAACGCGCTGGATTGCGAGGTGGATTCCCGCAGCGTCTTGCGGCCAAGTGACCCTGCCTTTCCACTGCATCGTTGGCTTCGCCCGAACCCGCCTGCACTCGCCGGAGTGCGACCCGCCGCAGCTCGGGCTACCGCCAAAAAACAATTTGCGCCCACTCCTTCCTCGCCCGTCCCTTGACGGTCCCGACGATTCGTGCACCGTCGGCCGCATGAGCACATCCTTCAATTTGGATGACACCCTGCCGGCCGCGGTCCGCGCTGACCCCGGCGTCAACGGGCAGACGGCCCCAACCCACGACGGCCGGTTCGCGCTCCTTCAACGCGCCTCGTCCGCCCGCGCATGATGAGCCCCCGCACTCCGGCCACACCGGCCATCGACCGCCGCCGGTTTCTCAAAACCTCCGGCCTCCTCCTCGCCAGCGCGACTCTCAGTCGCTCGCTCACTCACGCCGCGGACGACCGCCTTGTCCTGCCGTTTGCCAACGGTCAACGCGACCTCGTGGCGTATCCGCAAAAGCGCCCGCTCATCGTCCTCACTTCGCGCCCGCCCCAACTGGAGACGCCTTTCGCCGTGTTCAACGAGGGCACGATCACGCCGAACGACGCCTTCTTCGTCCGCTATCATCTCAGCGATATCCCCACGAAGATCGACCCCGCGACCTTTCGCCTTCGCGTGCGCGGCAAAGTCACCACCCCGCTCGAACTCTCCCTCGACGAGCTGAAGCGGCTGGCGCCGCCCGTTGAACTCACCGCCGTCAACCAATGCTCCGGCAACAGCCGCGGTTTCTTCAACCCCCGCGTCAACGGCGGCCAACTCGGCCACGGCGCGATGGGCAATGCCCGCTGGACCGGCATCCCGCTCGGCGCCGTCCTCGAAAAAGCCGGCCTGGCCGCCGGTGCCCGCCAAGTTTCTTTCAACGGCCTCGACCGCGGCCCGGTCGACGCCACCCCCGATTTCATCAAGGCCCTCGACGTGGATCACGCCCTCGACGGCGAAGTCATGCTCGCCTGGGCCATGAACGGCGAGGACCTCCCGCTGCTCAACGGCTACCCGCTCCGCCTCGTCGTCCCCGGCTACTTTGGCACGTATTGGGTCAAGCATGTCAACGACCTCGAGGTCCTCGATAGCGTCTACACCGGCTTCTGGATGGCGACCGCCTACCGCGTCGCCGACAATCCCAGCCACTCCGTCGCGCCCGGCACCGCGCCGAAGAAAACCGTCCCCATCTCCCGTTTCACGATCCGCTCGTTCATCACGAGCCTCCTCGACAACGCCACGATCCCCGCCGGCCGCGAGACCACGGTGCGCGGCATCGCGTTCGACAGCGGCCACGGCCTCCGCGAGGTCACCTTCTCGAGTGATGGTGGCCAGACGTGGCGCGCGGCCACGCTCGGCGCCGACAGCGGTCGCTACGGCTTCCGGGAGTGGCGCATCGGCTTCACGCCGCCGCAGCGCGGCCGCCACACGCTGATGGCGCGCGCCCTGAACCGCATCGGCGAAACCCAACCGCTCGAGCCACTCTGGAACCCTGCCGGCTACGCCCGCAACGTCGTCGAAACCGTCCGCGTGGAGGCCGTATGAAAATAGTTAGACGCCTCGACCCGTCGGCGCACCGCCCCACGGCCATTGCCCACCCT